>JAITSR010000448.1 GCA_031287655.1 Clostridiales bacterium | reverse complement strand
GATGCTGTCTCCGGCCTCGACCGCGCTCTCCTGTGAAAGCAGCTGCCATGTGCGGTCGGTGAACGTCCAATCGGGCATCGAAAAGTCGCCATACGCGCCCTCGATTTGCCACGGCGCGGGTACGGTGGTGTCGGTTGCGGGCGCGGCGGCGTCGGCTGTTGCTGCTGCAGGTTCGGCAGGAGCAGGCTCGGTTGCGGCGGCGTCGGCTGTTGCGGCAGCGTCGCCGAAGCCTTCGCCGACAAGGCGCACCGAGGACACATTCCGGAGCGCGGGCATCTCCGCGTAGATCGCGAGACGCACGGGCGAGCCCTCGAACGTGTTGATCTGGTACGCGTGGTAGGCGGCGGCGTCCTCGTCCTCCGCCTGCGAGAAGAACGGGTTGCCCCCGCCGTCGTCCGCGGCGGGTGAGTCCGCGTCGGCAAAAGGGTTCTCCCCGGCAAGCTCATTCACCGCCGAGGGGTCGCTTTCCGCCGCGAAGTCGCTCGCGTCGGGAAGAAAATCACTCGCCGGGCGCAAGTCGTAAAAACGGTCGTTCGGCGAAACCATATAGTAGTGTACCTTGATTTTCAGGCTCTCTCTAAGCACGACCGTGATGTCCCAAACGAGCGTCTCGTCCGTGATGTCGACCGGAGGCAGCGTCAAGCCGTCGCTGATCCCGACAGAGATCACGGATTCTGTGCCGTCCGCCTGTTTTTCGTGTTTTTGCAGCCGCACGGAGTCGAGCTCATAGCTATACGTCAGATAGACGCCGTAGAGCCTTTCGCCATACGGCACTTGGGTAACTTCATACGCGCCCGCGCCGTTCGTGAGTTTGTCGGTCCGGAAGCCGTTTTCCGTGATTACCATGCCGTCAAGGTCTTCGCCTTTCGTATTGACGACATGGATATTGACGGTTCCGGGGCCGGTCTCCTGCTCTATGCCGCCAAGCCCGCCAAAATCCGCATCCGGGTTGAAGCCGCCGAGCCAGTCTCCGACGTCAAAGTCGTCGGAGCTTTCCAGCAGGGCGGACAGGGCGCCCGTGTCTGTGTCGGAGTCGGCGGGGTCAGAGTCGGAACCGGCGGGGTCGGAGTCGGAATCGGGGAGGTCCAAGGACAAATCCGGGTCGGCGGACGCAGCGTCGGAGTCCGCCGACCCGAAGGCCGCAGCGTCGGAACCGGCGGGGCCGGAGTCGAAATCGGGGGCGGGCGCAGAGTCGAAATCGGGGAGGTCCAAGGACAAATCCGGGCCGGAAGCCGCAGCGCCGGAACCGGCGGGACCGGGACCGGCGGGGTCGGAGTCGAAATCGGGGGCCGCGGGACCGGGACCGGGAGCCGCGCCGCCGCCGTCCTCCTGCGCGCCGGGCAGCAGTGAGATCGAACCCAGCCCGACGTCCGCGCGCGCGTCCCCGGAGCTTGCGGATACGGCGTCCGCCTGCAAAAGAGCGGCTGCCGTCGGCGCGGCCGCCGCGGTACACACGACCAGCATGGCCGCGAGCATAATGCAACAAAGCGCGGCCCAAGAGCGCCGCCGCGCCGCGCGCGGTTCGCGCGGCGCGTGCAGGCGGCCCGTACCGCCGCGCCGCGCCCATTTTATGATTGTCTTTTTCGTCGTCCGCTCCCAATCGCTCATATGCCGATCCTTCTTTTTACACTCAATTACCCTACTCTTGCCACTCCGTCCAGTTCGCTACTGTGTAGCGGTCCTGCTTGAGCCTGACCGCGCTCTGCGCGAGGCTCATAATGCGCACATAGCTCGTTTCGCCCATCTCTCCCGGCGAGAAGAAGTCCCGAATCTCGGGATAGAACAAAATGATCTTCGCGAGCAGGTTCTCGTCGTAGCGGATCGTCGGGCTGCCCTCAATCACGATGTCGCCCTCGCTGATGATCGTACCGCGGAAACTTCCGTCCCCCCGGATCACAAGCGTCGGCAGCGCACCGTCGCGCCCCGCCGCGCAGTAGACGATCCCCTCCCTGTCCTCCGTCAAATCAAAAACGCCGCCGCCCGTCAAATAGGTAACCGGCCCGTTCAGGTTTGGATACAGCGCCCCGGTCGGGTCGAGCAGCGCCGCGGGCTTCACGAGGTCGGCGAACCTTTTCCCCGCCGTGCCGAGCGTCTCCGTTTTGGCCGAGAACGCGGCTTTTAACGAGTCCTTGATCTCCGAATACGCGAGGTAATTCTGCGCGTAGTTTGCGATCTCCTGATACCCCTCGATCGCTTCAAAGCCCGGCGTGCCATACATGCGCTTCGTCCCGCCCGCGTCCGCCGAAATCACCGCGCCGCGCGCGTAGCCCTCGACCGTTTCCGGCGTCACGATCCCGGTGTCCGGAATATTGCCCGAGAGGTTCCCGACGAGATGGCGCACCTTCTCGCTGAGCGTCTCGTAGTTCACGAGGAAGAAGTCGGACATGCCGCGCTCCGTATTCAGCGCGAAGCGGTCGTAGTAGTAGAGCGACGAGGGCGTAAAATTCGGCTTTTCCATATACGCCCGCAGGATCGCGTTGTTCGTCGCGGAAACGCTCTCCGCCGTCTCAAAGTAGGTATCCTCGTCCATCAGGTCGTTCACGCCGTCAAACTGAATAAACGCGGAGCCGGGCGCGATCAGCGCGCCGGACAGCCGGATTTTGCTGTTTTCATAGTGCGTGTTGACGACGGCGCTGCTCGAGGTGTGGTCGCTGAACATCGCGTCGGAACTGATCCCGACCAGATTCCCCGCGAGACTGATCTCGGAATTGTGGCCGTCGTTCTGCACGTCGTCGAGCGTCCACACGACGCCGGTCAGACCCGCGTTTTCCCCTTCCTCGACCGGCCCGTTTTCGATCGTGATCGCCGCCTCGTTGACGTTTTCCTCAATTGAAAGGTTGTTGCAGTATACGTTGCCGCCAAGGTGGTCGCGATAGAAGAACGGAATGAACTCCCGGTCCCACGCCCCGTCCTCGGCCTGCGTATAGCGCTGCATCATCGCGGGCGCGACGGATGTGTCAAAAAACAGCGAGTTGCCATAGGCGTTCTGTTTGTACCGGGTATCGAAGCCTTCGGGGTAACGGCGGACCGAGAGCGCCCCGCCGCTCGCGGTCACATGCACGTCGCCGCGGGTGTACACGTTTCCAAAGATGCCGACGACCGCGCCCGCGCTCACTACGCCGTTCTCGTTGCCCTCGGGCGACGCGTAGTCCTTCAAATCCGCGTGGTATTCGTTATAGTCCTGCGCGCTCACGTCGCCGTAAACGCGGACGACGGGAGCGGAACCGGGAGCGGGAGCGAGATCGGGGCTGGACCCGGGAGCGGAACCGGACTCGGAACCGGGAGCGGGAATGAAATCGGGGCCGGAACCGGGAGCGGGAACGGAACCGGACTCGGAACCGGGAGCGGCGGCGGCGCCCGCAAACGTAACCGTGCCACGCGCGAGCAGCGCGTTTGTCCAGATCGGGTTCGCCCTGAACGGCACGTCCTCCGCCTGCGTTTCAAGCCCGAACTGCGGGGAGGCCACATACACGTTCACGCTGACATGCTTGGGGTAGGCCGTTTGTCCGTCGGACACGTCGATGCCGACCTTCATGCCGTTCCGGTCGGCCGTGTAGCCGTCGAGCATCCCCGCAAAGCCGATCATCGCGGGGGACAGCTCCACGCCCGCAAATTCGCCCGCGCGCGCCTCGCGCGAGATCAGGCGGTACGCGTAATAATAGTAGAGGCGTTTGAAAAACTCGTCGTTAAAGCGCGGGAAAAGGCTGTTGTAAAGGTCGTCGTCGAGCAGCCGGAGACCGTCGACCCGCTGTCCGTCCGTAAGGCTCGGCGTGTACACGTTGTTATACCAGCTGTTGTAAATGTAATTCTGCGCTTTCGCGTTCAGTTCGGTCGCGGAATCCCCCGTGATCCTCGGGATCGCCTCGTTCTCGCGGAAGCCCTCGCTGCGCATGTACGCGTAGGCGTAGCCCTCCGCCGAGATCAAAAGCGCGTCGAGCTTTTTTAGCTGCGCCTCCGCCGCGCGGTCGAGCGCGTAATATTCCCGCGTCCAGTCCGCGTACTTCACGCTCATTTTCACGTTCCCGAGCGTCGCGAGCAGCGCGATCCCGCCCAGCGTCGACATCATGAAGATGATCGCGAGCACCATGACCATCGCCGCGCCGTCCTCGCGCAGGACCGCGGCGGCCGCCCCGACCGCGCGCCTCCGCGTGGGCCGCAATAAACGGATGAATTTGTAAAAAAAGACTTCCGACAAGTGGCAATCCTCTCTTTTTTGTAATCAATCAGCGGTTTACGCGCTCACAATTTTTCCTCTAAACTAGCCCGGGACGTACTTGCTCGCGTCGATGTGTACGAGTTCCACGCCGTTTTCGGCGGCCTCGCGCACCGTCGCGCTAAAGGTACGCGTCACGCTTTTCTCCGCGCGCGCCTGCCCGTCAAAAAACATCACGCCGAGCGAACCCTCCGAGGGTCTGACCGAGATGTACTCGGAATGGTCCTCATCTCCCGGCTGGCCCGGCACGCCGAACATGTTGACGTTCACCGGAATGTCCGTCAGGTTTGAGACGACGAGACTTTTTGGCATGACGCCGGTCGGCGAAAACGCAACGTTGATCGGGATCACGCGCCCCGCCGCGTCCTGCGCGATCTCCTGCGGGACGCCGTTGAACAGCACCTCGAGCCTGCCGCCGCTGTCGCCGACGACGAGACGGAAGTTTTCCGAAGCGTCGAGCTCCACATTCGCGATGCCCTCAAGATAGTTCCGGTCCGCCGTTTCCTCCGCGGGTTCCTCGCCGAGTTCCGCCTCGAGGACGTAGCGCGCGCCGTCCGGCGGCTCGACCGTCTCCCAGACCGCCGCGTCCCGCGCCGTAACACCCTGCGCCACGGCGCCCTGCTCCGTAACGTCCCGCGCCGCCGCGCCTCGCGCAGCCGCGTCCCTCACAGTCGTGTCGCGCGCCGCCGTCAGGAGAGAAATTTCAAGCTCCCGCCAGTTTTCGTCATAGAATTTCCGAAACCGCGCGCCGTCGCCGCTCCGCCATGTGCCGCCCGAAACCGCGCCGGGCTCGACCGCGAACATCGGATCGTCCCCGAGCTTCTCCGGGTCCGCCTTAAACAGCTCCGCCGCCGTGATCGCGAGATTGTTCGCGACATCGTACTCCCGCGCCCTCGTGTTGTTGCGCGCCGACACATAGAAAATCTGGAACAGCGAGCCCGCGACGATCGCGAGGATCGTAAAGGCGATCAAGAGCTCGATGACCGTGAAGCCGGAATCCTCGCTCCTACAGCCGGAACCGCTGACCCTAATGCCGGAATCACCGCTCCTACAACCGGAGTCGCCGTTTTTCCGATTTTGTTCCATTACTTTGCCGTCACCTCGACCGTGCCCGTCATTGTGCCGCGATTGAAGCGCGGCTTTACCGCGTCGTCGTTGTACACCTGAATCTCAAGCGGAATGGCCGTGTTGTTTTCGACGTCGAGCAAAATCGCGACCTTGTCCTCGTCGTTCGCGCGCGGGTGAGAGAGCACTTTGAGGCGCAGCTTGCCTTCGACGACCTCGAGGCGGCGCTTTTCGCTCTTGGACGTCTGCGGCCCGAGCGCGTATGTATACTCAAACTGATCCGCGTCGCCCGTGATCGTGAGTTTTGCGCGCACCGCGTTGTTCGCGTTGTAATAGATCGCCGTCTCCATGCGCGGATACACGCCGAGCATCACCTTTGTGTCGTTGCTCGTGGAGGGGTTGATGTTCATAAAGAAGTTCGGATCGATGTCCTCATCCGACGAGAATAGCAGGATCGTCGGGTCGACGCCGTCCTCGACGTAACCGTTGTAGCGCGAGAACAGGCTGCTCTTTGCCTCGCCTTTTTGCGGCGCGGGATAGAGCCCGGACGCGCCGCGCTCGGAATCCGTCGTCAGCGCCGCGTATTCGAGGCTGACCACGCCCTTTAGCACGCCCTCCTGCACGCGGGAGAGCGAGACGCTTTTGACGCGCACTTTGCGGGCGCTCTGCTCGAAAGCCCTTAAAAACGCCCCGGCGGTGTGGAACTCGGAGTTGAAGCTGACCTGCGCGCCCTGAAGGCTCAGCGTCCGGTTTTGCTTCGCGCCGTCGCCGATCAGCGCCGACCGGCTCAGGTCGGTGTCGCCCCCCGCGCCGGACACCAAATCCGCGTTTGCCGCCGCGACCGCCTCGGAGACGGTCCCGAGCGCGCCGCCGCCGCTTGCAGTGGCGCCGCCCAACGCGGCGCTGCCGCCGCCCCCGTCCGCATCCGACGCCGCGCCCACGCCCGCGCTTTGGGCCGCGTACTCCGCCGGGTCGACGAGCTGCCTGCCGGGGAACGCGACGGATTCGAGCGTGATGTTATTCGCACGCGCGTATTCGCCGATCGAAATCGAGATGTCCTCATTGTGCAGCGCCGGTGGCAGCGCCGTTTCAAGCGATGCGATCTGCGCTTTCAGATCGTCCAGCGCGGCCTGCCGGTCGGACGCGTTGAGCTTGCTCTGCGTCACCTCGGACAGCAGCGTTGACGCGAGGGCCAAATCCGCCCTTGCCCTGTTCGCCGCCCGCATCTGAGGCGCCACCAGAAAGTTGTACAGCAAAAGGCCCTCGAGCA
>JAITSR010000308.1 GCA_031287655.1 Clostridiales bacterium | reverse complement strand
AAGTCGTTGAGCTTCGTAATCAACTCGCGGTAGCGCTCCTGTCGCCACACGACGAGCTGCTGCTTCTGCGAAACCATCGAGATCGACTGCTTGTAGGGCTTCATCATCGCCTTTAGCATACTGGCTGTGTCGAGACCCGAGAGACCGAGCATCGCGTTTGTATTTGACGCCATCTCCTCTGTCGTTTTGCGAATGACCAAATTGATCCACCCTTTCTTCATAATTCGGAATTCAGAATTCGGAATTCGGAATTAGAAATTCAAAAAAAGCACATAAAATCTATAAGAGGCTTTTTTATGTAAAATTCGCCTCCCGGCTGTGGCATATATAGATAAACAGGCGAGCTGTCTAACCCTTTTCGTCGAACAGAATCCCCGCCATCTCGCAGAGGTTCACTACGAGGTCCACGATCTTTTTCGGCGGGATTTCCCGGATCGTCTCGTTCGTCCGCGTGTCGACGACCTTCACCATGAGCTCCCGCGTCTTTTCGTGGAACGAAATTTCAAATTTGCGATCGCTCCCAAAGAGTACCCGGTTCGCCTTGTCGACCGCCTCTTGAATCACCTTTTCCGAAACGTTCTCGTCCTGTTGCAGGGCCTGCTTTTCAAAAAACTGCGTCGGCTGCGCGTTTGGATTTTTGTTCATCTTCGCGGCCTTATCAGCACTCCCACCCCGATCCGCGCTATTGGCCTCTTTTAGGCCGTTCGCGGCTGCGCTCCCATCTCCGTATGTCTGTTCAAGGGGATAAGCCGGGGCGGCGGCCCCCCTTTTCGCGGCATCCATGCCATCGAGCTTCATAACCTGACCTGTCCTTTCTTGCTTTTGAGTGTCCTTTCGGAACAATCCCTGCGGAACGGCAAACCGCCGCTCCCGCTCCTTGGCCGTTTGAGTTTCGCTTATATTTACCCTGCCTAGGCGGAACAAAACGCCGATCAGTTCCTCAAATGAGGGCCACGCTCCGAAAACAACGCGAAAGCAGCTCCGCGTATGACAAAAACGCGCCGCGCAGGAGCGCGCCGATGATCGGGAGGTCACTTGCCCGATTTTCGAGGTACGCGTCGATCATCGCGTCGAGCCGCTCGGAAATATCGTCAAAGCAGGACGCGAGCATATGGACGTCCGCGGCGTCCGTGCCGAGCGGACCGCAAATCGACGAGGCCGCGCCCTCAAGGCTCATCAGACCTTCGCCGATTTCCTTGAGCATCCCGGCGACCACAAGGCCGCCCTGCTTGGCAGACAGATCGCCATATGTTCCGGGAACAGTGAGGCGGGACAGCATGTAGTCGACCGCCTCTCCGATCGTCTCCGAGAGTTCGAGAATTCTTCGCGCAACGTCCGCCCGCTCATTGGAGAGGGCGACGCCGCCGGAATCTTTTGACGCGGGCGGGGGAGCTTTTTCGGCGGCCGCGGACAGGAGCGGCGAGCCGACGATCGCGCGCTGCGGCGCGCCGATCTCCGAGGGCGGCGGCACGGCGGCGTTCAGCGCCGTCTCCCATGTTTTTGCGGCGGCCGCGGCTTTTGTCGCCTTTGGCGCCGCTGTTTTGCGCGCCGTCGTCTTTGCGGCTTTTGCCTCCGCGGGCTCAACGACCGCGGCGGGCTCGGCGGTTTTTGACCGTCTCGCCGTCTTTGGCACGAGCGTCAAGTTTGGCTTTGCGGCTTTCGCCGCTTTTGGCGGCACATTCTCTTTCGCCGCCGAAGTTTTTGCCGCTTTTGTCCGCAGTTTTACAACAGCCGCTGCCTTCTCCGCCGCAGCCGTCTTCCCTGCCTCTGTCGTCGCTTTCTTTTCCGCGGCGCTCTTTTCCGCTTTTGGCGCGGCGGCGACCGCCTTCTTTGCGGCGGTTGTTTTCGCCGTTCCTCTGCGGGCCTTCCCCGCCGCCGCCTCCGCCAGACTCACGACACCGGCTGCCGACTCCTGTTCTTCCCGCTGCGCTCGTTTTGCCATATAGTTACTCTCCTTCAGTTTCGCGGCGTAGCCGCCGAACTTGCCTGCTTGCGCTTTCTCGCTCCAACGCGTTCCACCCTGTAACGCCAATCCATGGCGTTACAGCATACCAATATATCGGCAAATATCCCCTGTTTGTTAATCCGCTAACCGCAAAAAGATACAAAAAAGCGGCTGAACAAGTTCAGCCGCCGCAAAATCCTTTTTCTGTCTACTTCTGGACCAATTGCAGGAGCGCCATCTCCGCGGCGTCGCCCTGACGCGCGCCGAGCTTGTAGATTCGCGTGTAGCCGCCCTGCACGCTCTTATAGCGCGGGGCGATTTCGTCAAACAGCTTGTTGACGAGGTTTAGGGGCTTGCCGTCCGCGTCCTTCGCGCGGTAGACCCACGGCAGGATCTGCCTGCGCGCGTGGAGCCTCTCCGGGCTGTCGACGGTCTTCATCACGGTGCCCTCCTGACGGTCGACGACAAAGTAGACCCTCTTGTTCTTCGACTCCTTGCGGACCGTGACGGCCTTGCCCTTGCTGTCCACCTTCTTCGACGTCACCTTGACCTGTTTGGAGCTGAAATGATCCGTCTCCCGCACGGCGGTCGCGATCAGCCTTTCGACAATGCTCCTGACCTCTTTTGCGCGTGTCTCCGTCGTTTTGATCTGGCCATCCCGCAGAAAAGCCGTAACCAGCCCTTTGAGCATGGCCATCCGCTGCGCGTTCGGGCGGTTTAACAATCTGTTCGCAGGCATTTTTCTCAATCCTCCCTGATTGTGATTCCGGCGTGAGCCTAATGCTATTCCATCGTCGGCGAGAGCCGCAGACCGAGCACCTGGAGTTTTTGCAGGACTTCCTCCAGAGACTTGCGGCCGAGGTTCCGCACCTTCATCATATCGTCTTCCGTTTTGTTTGTCAGGTCCTCCACCGTGTTGATCCCCGCGCGCTTTAGGCAGTTATACGAGCGTACGGAAAGGTCGAGTTCCTCGATCGTCATTTCCAGAACCTTTTCCTTCTTTGTTTCTTCCTTCTCGACCATGATCTCCGCGTGGCGCGCCTGATCCGAGAGCCCGACAAACAGGCTCAGATGCTCGGTCATCACCTTTGCGCCAAGGCTGATCGCCTCGTCCGGCTTGATCGTGCCGTTTGTCCAAACCTCGAGCGTCAGCTTGTCGAACTCGGTGTTCTGGCCGACGCGCGTATTCTCGACCGTGTAGTTGACCTTCTTGACGGGCGTGTAGATCGAGTCGACCGGCAAAACGCCGATCTGCTGGCCGGGGTACTTATTTTTTTCGGCGGAGATATAGCCCTTGCCCTTGTTCAATACGAGCTCAATATAGAGCTTCCCCTCGCCGTTCAGCGTCGCGATTTGGAGGTCGGGATTCAAAATCTCGATGTCCGCGTCCGCCTTGATGTCCGCCGCTGTCACCGGACCGTCCCGCTCGACGTCGATATAGACGGTCTTCGGCCCTTCGCAATACATCTTTGCGGCGAGCTCTTTAATATTCAGAATGATCTCCGTGACGTCCTCCACGACGCCCGGGATCGTCGAAAACTCATGCAGCACAGAATTGATCTTGATGGAATTGACCGCGACGCCGGGCAGGGACGACAAGAGCACACGCCGCAGCGAATTGCCCAGCGTGATCCCATATCCGCGCTCCAACGGCTCAATTACAAACTTTCCAAACGTGGAATCACTGCTTGCCTCAATACACTCAATTCTCGGCTTATCTATCTCAATCAAGAAAGACCCTCCTTTGAAAACACCATCCGGACCCGTCAGGCTGCGTACTCCAACCGCGGGCGCGCGCGGATTTATAAGGCTCTCCGGTTCCGAGGGCAGCGGATTACTTGGAATAGTATTCAACGATCAGATGTTCGCTGACCTGAACGTCCACATCCTCCCGTGCCGCAAGCGAAACCACTTTGCCGATCATTTTATCGGCGTCAAACTCGAGCCACTGCGGCACGACTTTGCTCCCGGTGATGTCGAGGATCGTTTTAAACTGTTCTTTGCTCCTGCTCTTGGGGCGCAGCGTGATCACGTCGCCCGGCTTTACGAGATAGGAGGGGATATTCACTTTTACGCCGTTTACCGTAAAATGCGCGTGCCGCACCAGCTGGCGGGCCTCCGCGCGCGACGAGGCCATCCCGATCCGATACACGACGTTGTCGAGGCGGCTCTCGAGGATTTGCAGCAGATTCGTGCCGGTCACGCCCTTGCGCTGCTGGGCCATATCAAAATATTTCGCGAACTGGCTCTCCAGCACGCCGTAAAAGCGTCTCGCCTTCTGCTTTTCGCGCAGCTGCATCCCATATTCGGAAATCTTTTTCCGCTGCTGCCCGTGCTGGCCCGGCGGAAACAGCCCGCGCTTGTCGACGGGGCATTTTTTCGTATAACACTTCTCGGCTTTCAAAAAAAGCTTCTGCGCCTCTCTGCGGCAAAGTCTGCAAGACGCTTCCGTATATCTGGCCATATTATCCTTATACCTCCAAAATTCCTATATGAAACACGCAATGAGCGCGTTTAGACCCTTCTCCGCTTCGGCGGTCTGCAGCCGTTGTGGGGGATCGGCGTTACGTCCTTTATCATGCTGACGTCCAGACCGGCTGTCTGAAGCGCGCGGATTGCGGCCTCACGCCCCGCGCCGGGGCCTTTTACATAGACCTCGACCGTCTTTAGCCCATGCTCCATCGCGGCCTTGGAAGCGGTCTCAGCCGCCATCTGCGCCGCAAACGGCGTACTCTTTCTGGATCCCCGAAAGCCGAGTCCGCCCGCGCTCGCCCATGAAAGCGCGTTGCCCGCCGTATCTGTCAGCGTGACGATCGTGTTGTTGAACGTCGACCGGATATGCGCGACGCCGCGCTCAATGTTCTTGCGCTCCCGCCGTCTCTTTGTCACTCGCTTGGTAGCCGCAGCTCTTGCCATATAGATTTATCCTCCTACTTCTTTCTGCCGCCGACGATCTTGCGCGGCCCTTTTCTCGTCCTCGCGTTCGTCTTGGTCCGCTGGCCCCTGACCGGCAGGCCCGACCTGTGCCTCCTGCCCCGGTAGCTCCCAATATCAATCAGCCGCTTGATATTCATCGCAAGCTCGCGCCGAAGGTC
>JAITSR010000306.1 GCA_031287655.1 Clostridiales bacterium | reverse complement strand
GGAGCTTCGCGCCCTTTTCGCTGTGACAGAATTGCAGGTAGCGAATCGCCTTTTCCGGGTCCTTGCAGGTCTTCGTGATGAACGTGCCAAGGTAGCCGAGGTTGCAGTTATAGTAGCCTTTCAGATCGCCGACGACTGGCGCTTCATACATGACGCCGCCGGGTACCTTTTCGTTCAGCTTTGAGGACATGGACTGCGCCGCGCCCTGCGTGCCGTGAACCATCGCAAAAGCGTTGCCGTCCGTCACGACCGCGGTCAGCGTGGTGCCGTCCAGCGTCAGATTGTCCTCGGAAAGGCCGCCCGCCCTGTATATCTCATTCAGATACTTGAGATAATCGTAGAACCTCGGGTCTTTCATAACCGTGTGCCAGTTGCCGTCCGCGTCCTCAACATACTGCCCGTCTCCCTGACCCAAACCGAAGGCCTCTTTAAAATACCAGAAGTCGGTACCGGGGTTGAATTGCAGCGTCGTCATGTCGGGATATTTTTCGCGGGCCATCAGCAGCATGGCTTTGATGTCGTCGAGCGTCTTGAGCTCGGGGCCGCCCATCACCTCGTACAGATCACGCCGGTACAGGAGCGACCCGGTCATCGCCGCCCCTCCGCCGTATTCGTCCAGCTCGCGCCAATCCTCCGTGGACGCGAAGTGGCTCATGATCGTAAAATACTTGTCTTCCTCCTGAGTAAACGACAGCGCGTTCGCCTTCGCCACCTGCGGGATGTCCCAGTCCAGCCCGTATTCCTTGATCAGCGTGTCCCAGTCGTAGCAGAGCTCGCTGTTTGAGAGTTCGGACATCAAATGCTGCGTCGAGACGATCTCCGGCAGGTCGCCGGACGCGATCATGACACCGAGCTGCTGCTCGTCCAGCGCGACGCCGACGTTAAAGGAGACGCCGGTAAGCCTTGTGACTTCTTCCGGAATGACGCCTTTCCACTCCGTGTCGGGCCACCATGTGAAATTGAAGAAGATATCGAAGGCCTGCGGGTCGTCGGGCGTGAGTCCAAACGTCGGATAGCCGTCGACCACCGTGTCGTTCCCGCCGCCCTCCGCTGCCGCTCCGGCGGCCCCTTCGGGCGTCGAATCACCCGCGGCGGCAGTCGTTGTCGCAGCGGCGGCCGTAGTCGCGGCGCTCGCCGTCGTCGTCGTCACAGCCGCCCCGCCGCCGCCGGAACAGGCGGACAGGATCAACGCGGCAACCAATAAAAGCACCGTCGCCGCCGCCATTTGCCGCTTCTTGTCGCCCATTTTGCCCATAAATCCACCTCTCCCTTTCTCTTCCTTTCTCGCCAACCGCGCTTGCGCGCTCTGTCTCAGCTCACTTTTACGGTCTTGCCGCACGCTTCCGCGGCCTTTGTCAGCGCATCCCTTTCCGCGCCTGTCTGCGGCTTTTGCCCCGCGAACGGGTTCTCCATGCCCAGCGCCTGATACTTGCTCTCGCCCAAAGGGTTATACAGGAGCAGTTCATAGTATTCGACATTGTCCAAATCTTTGACAAAAGACGCGATCTTGCCGATTTCCTCTGCAGAGTCGTTGACGCCCGGGATCACGGGCGTCCTGATGATCGTCGGCAGCCGGGCGGTGATTTTTTTCACATTTTCCAAGACCCGCCCATTGCCGACGCCCACCCATTTCCGATGCGCTTCATCGTCAAACAGCTTGATGTCGAGCATGACGAGGTCCAGCGCGGGTATAAGCCGCTCGAACACACTCCAGTCCGCGTACATGTTCGTCTCGATCGCCGTGGGTATCCCCGCCTTTTTGCAGGCTTCCAAGATCGCGAGGGTAAACTCCGGCTGTACGGTCGCCTCCCCGCCGCTGACAGTGATACCGCCTTCGGAATTCCGGTAATAGTTCGTGTCCTGCAAGACTTCTGCCATCACTTCATCAACAGACATCTCCTTGCCGGACATAACCCGCGCCCCGGTGTAGCACACGTCGGCGCAAGCGCCGCAGTCTACGCACTTTTCCTTATAAAAGGCCAGCCTTGCGGCGGCCCCGAAGCCCTCGGTGACGGTCGCGCCGTGCTTGCAGGCATGTGCGCAGTTGAAGCAAAAAATACATCGCTCAGGATAGGTCATCAGTTGCGGCGCAAGTGATAAGGTCTCCGGATTATGGCACCATTTACACGCCATATTGCACCCTTTTAAGAAAACAGTCGTCCTGATCCCCGGTCCATCTCTAAGTGAAAATCGCATAACTTCGGTGACTATTCCCCGCATATTGCTAATTATACCCCCTTTATGAGAGAGCGTATTCGGAAAGTTCATAGTCCGAATACGCTCTTTTCAGTTTGTCAGCTTGCCGTTAAGATTCGGTCGACCACCAGCTTGCGGAACTCCGGCGTCAGCAGGCAGAAATACGCGGTGAAGCCGGTGACGCGGACGACGAGGTCCGGGTAGGCGTCCGGATTTTCATGCGCCGCGAGAATCTGATCCGCGTCGATGATATTGATGTTGAGCAGCGTGCTGCCCTGCTCGCTGATCGTGCGAATGTAGTCCACGACCTTGGCGATGCCTTCTTCGTCGTTCGCCATGCCCGGATCGAGCTCGAGCTGAATCGGCGACGTATTGCCGTAGCCCGGCTGAATCGAGCAGATCGAGTTCGACATGGCCGTCAGCGCGCCGTCCTTGCGGAAGCCCGGATGCGGGTTCGCGCCGTGGTTGATCGGTTCCCCGGCTTTCCGGCCGTTCGGCGTCGCGCCGACATTTTTGCCGATCATGATCGTGCTCGACCACGAGAACCATCCGGGAATAAACTTCACCTTCTCGGTATCCATGCTGACGACATCATCCGAAAACGCCTTTGAAATGCGCGTGGCCCACTTGTCGGCAATGGAATCCCCGCCGCCGTAGCGAACGCTCGTCTCCAACATTCTGCGCGTGACCTCTCCGCCCATAGCCTCAAAGTTCGAGGTGACCGCCGCGTACATCGCCTCCCATGTGAGACGCTTTTCTTTTTCGACACGCTGCTCGATTGCCGCAAACGAATCCGCGACCGTCGCGATGCCCGTGCCGTCAATGCACATGTTGTAATAGTCGACGCCGCCCGCCGTCACGTCAAGGCCGCGCTCCACGGGGCCGTGGCAGATCAGGTTGAGCATGAGTTCCGGAATATTGTAGGCCTGATGCTTTAAATGGAAGAATATGCCCTCCGCCGTCAGCTCAATCGCCTTGCGCGTGTGCTTGCAATAGAGCTCCCACAGGCGGGCCGTGCTCTTTTCGCCATCGGAGACCATCATCTCGTCCAGCGCGATGCGGAATTGCTTTGCGTTGTTCAGCTTGACGCAGTCGTTCAGGCAATACTCCATGCCGGGCAGGCTCATCCAATGGCAGCCGACGGCGACACGCTGCACGGCCAGTTCCTTCGGGTAGCCCTTGCGCATAAAGCCGTTCGTCAGGGCGTCGTCGCCGGAAAAGCGCGGCCACCCGTTTTTGTTTTTAAAGAGATAGCCCACGGCGGTCTTGAGGAAATCCTTGTCAATGTTTTTGTGGACGCGGACCGTGATGTTGCAGGACGAATCCAGCCAATCGGCAGCTTCGAGCAGCATATACGAAAAATAAGTGACCATGTCCGAGCCGTCGGCGGTGACGCCGCCCACCTGATAATAGTGCGCGTCGTTCAGTAGCAGGCAGGCGAGGTAATACTTGGCCTTTTCCTCGTCGATAATGCCCGCGTCCAGATCCCGCTCATAGTAAGGCCGCAGCAACTCGTCGAGCTGGCCGCCCGCGCCGTCCCGGTTGTACTCCCTCGACGCCATGTTGAACCAGCAAATCCACTCGCACGCCTGACGCATGGTCTCCGGCTTGTGGTCGATCAGGAAGGCCGTGTTCTCGCGCATCTCCTTCAGGTTTTCGATCAGCACGGGATGCGTCTCCCGCAGAATCGCGGCGTCGATCGCTTCCACCGTGTGCCGCATCCACGTTTGAACGCCTTTTACAACCATTGCCTCGGCGTCGTAAAATTCGTCGTGTCCGGGGTTGACCGCGCGAAACTTCTCGATTTTTTCCAGCAGGCCGCCCCAGCCGACCTCCAAGCCGACGCGATAGTCCCCGCCAAAGTGGGAATCCGCGCCGATCCCGCCCATGATGCTGTATTTCGTCTGGCGCTCGCGCAGATCGTCATACGGGTAATCGGGATTGAACGTTGGAGGGAACGGCCTTACAAACGACAGGCAAACCATAAAACGGTTCGGGAAGGCGTCGCAGGGGTCGATAAATACCGGATGCTCGTCCATCAATTTGTAAAACGTCTTTGACCAGCCGTCATAACCGTACCAGCTGCCATTCGGGTTGTTGCTGTACGGCACAAACTGGAATTCTTCCGGCGGGGTGATCGCGCCGTAGTCGTCGCCGTCCGCATACTGACGAAGCCCCTTTTTGTCCTGAGTGTCCTCGATTTTGTGCTGCCGCAGGATTGCCATGCGGTCGCGATAACCCATCGGCGCGTCCGGGTTATGCTGATTGATTCGATTTCTCACAATGCCTCCTTAGGGGAACTGTTCAAAAATAACTTGCGCGTTATCGCTTGTCTTTTTGCTCGCATACTTTGTTGTCGTCGCCTTTCATACATAAAGTATGCGCGGCTCCTCCG
>JAITSR010000399.1 GCA_031287655.1 Clostridiales bacterium | reverse complement strand
GATGGCAAGCGGGTTTGCGGTCGGCGATGCGCCGGACGCTGTGTCGGTCGGCGGCGGACACTGGACAGTTGAGTATGTACGTCGCGCGTATGAAAACGGTTGGATCGCGCAGGATTCGTATGAGAGCCCGTATCTCGACGGCGCGATTGCGCGTGGCGAACTCGCGCAGCTGCTGTGGAGCGCCTTTGGTTCCGCCGGGAGCGAGGGCGACGTCCCTGTGTTTTCTGATGTGCCGCAGGATTCGGCATATTACCCGGCAGTGGCTTTTCTCTATCGGCGGGGTATCATGCTCGGAGTGGGCGACGGTCTCTTTGGCGTAAACGATACAGTAAGCCGCGAAACGCTTTTTACGGTGATCGCGCGCATCTTTTTGCTGAACGCGGCCGACGCAAACGCCTATACAAGATTTATGGACGGAGCAGAAATTGCGGATTGGGCGCGGGACGCGATTTCCGCGCTGTATGAGAACGGGATCGTTTCAGGAGACGATACGGGAACGGTGCGCCCGCAGGCCGCGTGCTCCTTTGCTGAAATTGTGAAGATTTTGGTCGCGTCGGACGAGCAGTTCAAGGGGCAGGCGAATAACCCGTTTATTACGGGTTCGGTCTTCGCATCGGACGACGGCGCGGTTCCGGGCGGAGCGGCGATTATCCCGACGCCGACAAAAGGCGGCGCGTCCGCAACCACAACGCCAAAGCCGACTGTATCGTCCACACCGACTGTGAAGCCGACCGGAAAACCAACCCCGCTTCCGGTAAACGGCGGTGGCGGCGGCGGTTCCTCCGGCAGCGGTGGGAATGTCAATTCGTCGACAAACGGAGGGAACGGAACGGCATCTCCGACGCCGACACCGAACCCGGAACCAAGCCCAACAGTCACGCCGGAGCCGGAACCAAGTCCCGCAGTGACACCGGAGCCGGAACCAAGTCCCGCAGTGACACCGGAACCGGAGCCGGTCGTAACACCGGAGTCTAGTCCGGTCGTCACGCCTCCTGTGGCGCCGACGCCCTCAAACGAGCCGTCACCAGCCACATCACCGCTGCCATCAGTTGAGCCGTCGTCGTCTCCTGCCGAGACTCCAACGCTCACGCCAACGCCGTCGGCGGCAGCGCCAGACATTGCATATACCGTATCAACAACGGCTCAGACAGATAATCCTGTCGTGATCAACCTTACCGTGTCGCCGTCGCAGAACATCAAGTCTGTGCGTTGGGCGCAGCTGTATCAAAAAGAGTATTTGGCGCTTGACGACGATCCTTGGGGCTTCAAACCCAGAACTGACAAAACTGTTTTGCCGACGGAAATCAGTATTCAAACGCTTTACACGTTGCGTAACAGTTCTATTCAACATTCAGACCCTGCGTACTCGACCTATGAGGGCCTTTGCGGCGGACTCTTTTCGATTGATCTGATCCTCGCGTACCATGAAAACAGCCACGCGTATATTGGCGAAGAGTTGGGCGCAAATCAGCCGCCGCCGAGCATTTATGAGCACCCGGAGCTTTATGCGGACATTTCAAAGACGTTGATCGGAGACAGTCTCGAGGTGAGACAAAACGGCGTGTACTATTTTTGCGCCGAGGATTTTTCGGGGAACATGGCAATTGAACGCGTTGAAGTGAATAACATTAGCCAGCCGGGCGCGACGGTCGAAGTGGATTTCACAAGCGATTTTTCAAAGGACGAGATCGCTGATGTAAAAATCACGAGCTTGTCGGAGAACCCAAACGCGCGGATAAAAGAAGCCGTGCTCATAAAAAGCGCCGATGATTATTTGATAGGCGGAGCGCCATATCGATATGATTGGAATGGAGAAATTCGGCAGTATCTGCTGGAGAGAAGCCGGTTTATCATTCCGATTCAGGGGGTAGCCGACGGGAATTACGAAAACGCATATTTTGCGGTTCGTGACTTTGGAGAGTATACTCTTTATCTTCTGGACGAGTGGGGCAACTATGGCGCTGTCGGCGTTGAAGTTGAACTTGCCGCCGGGAATCAGGCGATCGGCGTCGAATGTGTGATCGTAAAAGATACGCCGGAGCCGGGTTTCGCAGCTGTTACTGTGACGTATGACAGTCCGAACGCGATCGCGAAAGCCCGCTTGGTTCACGCCGCTCCCAATACGCTTTTGGCGCTTTACGGTGACGAATGGTACGATGTCGAAAATTGTTATTTTTGGAATATCGACAATCGCGAACCGTTGCTGACAAATTCGTTCGTTTTGCCGGTTGAGGATGTCCCACAACTGAACTATTATATCGTGTATGTAACGGATGTGTTCGGCAATCGAGGTTACGCGTTGATTGACCTAAAGGAAGCTGTCGCTCCGACCGCACGGGATTTCATGAACGCGCTCATCGCGGCATATGATCTGCCGACCGCCGCCCTGACCGTCACAGGCGATCAGGAGGTCATTTTGGGAAGCGGGTACAGCCTTTCGGTCAGTGCCGCAAAGCCGCTGAACATTCCCGCCGGGATCACTTTGAGGATCGAAGGTACACTCAATGTAGAAAACGGCGGCGACGTAAACGGCGCGGGGGCCTTTGCGATCGCGGCGGGCGGTACGTTGGTCAACAATCGGGCGGCGCCGGTTTTTGACGGCTTTGGCGCAAAACTCATTTTGCTTCCGGGCTGTGAAATCTATGACGGGGACGTTTATCTTGCGGGG
>JAITSR010000253.1 GCA_031287655.1 Clostridiales bacterium | reverse complement strand
TTTGTATCGATACGCGCAGTACACGCGGTTGGCGGTATCGGGCGGCGCGCTGACGGGCTTCTCCGACGCCGGGGACGTTTCGGATTACGCGCGCGACGCGCTCGCGTGGGCGGTCGAGGTCGGCCTCGTGCAGGGCCACGACGGTATGCTCAGCCCGCAGGACAAAGCGACGCGCGCCGAGTTCGCGGCGATCCTGCACAGGTTCATTGAAAAAGCGCAATAACATAGCGCGCAGCCCAAAAGCCCCGCGGCATACGCCGCGGGGCTTTTGATGAACACCTCGCGAGGGAGCGCGCGGACTGCGAGCGACTGTTTGTTTCATTTTCTGTGCGCAGGGTATATAATGTCGGGGACTTGGGGGCGTGTGTGCGATGTGCCATGCAAGTCACTTTTCGCCGTTCCGGGCGAAACGAGGGGACAGGGGATACAGATATGGATACGCGAGTATCGGATTTTATAACAAGCAAATTCAGCGAGATACGGGCGCGCGTGCCGGTCAAGCTGAACGGCTTTTTCGCGGAAAATGAGGCGGCGGCGCTCACGGTGGCGACCGATGCGCAGACCGCGGCGGCTTCCGCGAGCGTCGCAGGGCAGGGGATTTCGAGCGAGGCGTTGACCGCCGCCGCGATTTCGAGCGCCGAGGGGAACGCGGCGCTGTCATTTGAGGATTTGCTCGCGAAAAGCGTCGAGGCGCAGACCGGCGGCGCGCAGCAGGAATCGGCCCTTTCGGCGGCGTTGACCGGCCTTTCGGCGGGGCAGGCTTCGGGGCAGACTTCCTCGTCTGCGTCCGCCGCGGCTGCGGGCGCGCCGACAGCTTCAGCTTCGGTCCCGGTTGGCGCCTCTGCGCTGTCTGCGGTCTCGGCGGCGGCTCTGCCCGGTGTCGGGACCGTGATCTTCCCCAATATTATCCCGGCGGAACCCGAGCCGTTGCCCGAGCCGGACCCGGACGCTTGGGACGGGGAAGCGGAGTTCTGGGATAACGCCCTGCTCGGCGGTGTGGAGGGCGAGGACGAGGGAGACGGCGGCGAAGCGGGGGCTGCGGGCAGTCTGTCCGAATCGGAGCGCGCCGAGCTGTCGGACAATATCGCGTATTTGAATAAATACGGCGACGCCGAGGTGCGCGGGATGATTGATTCTGCGATCGGGCGGGCGTCTGAGAGTTATGGCGTCGACGAAAACCTGATCCGGGCCGTCATCACGCAGGAATCCGCGTTTTCGCCGACCAGCCTTTCGCCCGTCGGCGCGCAGGGGCTGATGCAGCTCATGCCGGATACGGCGGCGTCCCTCGGCGTAAAGAACCCGTGGGACATTGACGAGAACATCGACGGCGGAACAAGGCTGCTCCGAAACCACCTCGTTGATTATGGCGGGGATTTGAGTCTCGCGCTCGCCGCGTACAACGCGGGGCCCGGCGCGGTAGCAAAGTACGGCGGGGTCCCGCCCTACAGAGAGACGCAGGATTATGTGAAAAAAGTGATCGCCTACTATGAGCAATATGCTTCGGCATAGTCACGGGAAGGGCTCTGTGGAAAAAATCGGAATCCTCGGCGGCACGTTCGACCCGATCCACTTCGGGCATTTGATGCTGGCCGATCAGGCGGCGGCGGCGCTGGGACTCACAAAGGTCCTGTTTGTGCCCACAGGCCGCCCCCCGCACAAGGACGAGTCCAAGCTCGCGCCCACCCGACACAGGGTCGAGATGACGCGGCTTGCGGTCGCGGGGAACCGCGCGTTTGAGGTTTCGACGGTCGAGAGCGACGAGCCGGGTACGAGTTATACCTATTTGACGTTGGAGAAGCTGCGGGGGCAATATGGCGGCGGCGCGGAATTTTACTATATCGTCGGTTCGGATGTTCTCGCTTACCTCACAAAGTTCAAAAATTACGGGCGGCTGGTCCAAAGCTGTTCTTTTGTCGCGGCCACGCGCACCGGCGCGCACGAGGCGGAGATGAGGGCGCTCGCGGAGCGGCTCGCAGAGGACCACGGGGCGCGCGTCAGCCTGATCCCGTTTGCCGAGGTGGGCATTTCCTCTACCCTGATCCGCGAGAAGCTGGCCAAAGCCGAGAGCGTCCGTTATATGCTTCCGGATTCGGTGATCGAATATATCGGACGCCACGGACTGTTTCGGAACGGCGAGGGTACGGCGCTGCCGGGGTACTGGGATACGGTTGAGGAAGCGGGCGGGTCCGGCGCGGAAGCTGACACATATGCTTGTGTGGACAGCCGCGCGGCCGCCTGTGTGGGAGTTGACACAGATACTTGTGTAGACGGAAACGCGAAAGGCGGCGGCGCGGCGGACAGCCGGATTTTGGAGATGCAGAAGCAATTGTCCGCCGAGCTGTCCCAAGCGCGATTTGAACACTCTGTCGGCGTGATGGAGACTGCCGCGCTCTTGGCCAAACGCTATCACGCGGATATTGGGAAGGCGAAAATCGCGGGGCTTTTGCACGACTGTATGCGGGAGGCCCCGCCGGACGAGCTGATTCGTTTCTGCGCCGGGAACGGGGCCGAGGCTTCGGAAGTCGAAAGGGAAAGCCCGATGCTGCTTCACGGACGCGCCGGAGCGCTGCGGGCAAAGCTCGCGTACGGCGTGGAGGACGGGGAGATCGCGGACGCGATCTTTTGGCACACGACGGGCTGCGCGGATATGAAGCGACTCACAAAAATCATTTTTCTCGCGGACAAAATTGAGCCGGGCAGGACCTTTGACTCGGCGCGGGAGGCGAGAAGGCGCGCGCTTCCGGACCCGGACGGCACGGACACACAAACCGGCGCACAAACTGATGCACAAACTGATAGACAGACTGATCCGTCGGGCGGCGCGCCGTCCGATGATACGCTGGACGACGTTTTACTCTTTTGGCTTGAGGATCAGATCGCGCATGTACTTAAAACGCGAAGGCCGCTCCACCCGGAGACGGTCCACGCGCGGAATTGGCTGCTGAAAGGAGGAATTGTCGGAGTTGAATTTAAGGACATTGAAACAAAAAATCATTGAGGTGCTCGAGGACAAAAAGGCGAGGGGCATCGTCGCGATAGACGTCGAGAAGGTGACGATCCTCGCCGACAGCTTTATCATTTGCAGCGGGACGTCCACGACCCACATCCGGGCGCTCGCGGACGAGGTGGAAAAGGCGCTGAATTTGGAGTTTGGCATTGTTTTCAACCACCGAGAGGGCTATGGCAGCGCGCGCTGGGTCCTGTTGGACTACGGCGATATCGTCGTTCACATCTTCCATGAGGAAGACCGGAAATTCTATGACATTGAACGTCTTTGGGCCGACGGGATCGTGACCTACGACGGGGTGCGCGCGAACTTCAATTGACGGGGATTTTTGTAAAATAATTCAGGAGCGCCTGTTCAGCCGCCCGGACATCTGCCGCCCGTGCCCCTGACGGACGCCAAAGCCGTTTCCGCGGTTTTCGCCGCCGCTGTAGCGGGGGGCGCTGTGGATCGGGGGATAATCCAGACGCCGCCCGGCCGCGTATCTGTGTTGCCGCCGCTTGTTCGTGCGGATCGCGCGGATCGTCCGGAGTATGGAGATCAACGCCGCGAGGCTGATTAAGCAAATCAGGGCGATTTTTCCGATCGTGCCGGGAATGGACGCGAAAGGCCCCGCCGCCGCGTCTGTCTCGCCGTCCGCGCCGTCGTCCGTATCTGCATCGCCCGTCGTGTCCGCCGCGGATTCCTCATCGGACGGCGCGCCCGATGTTTCGTCCGCGCTCAGGCCCCCGTTTGCGCCTGAACCGCCGCCCGTTGTGCCTGAGTCGCCGCTCACGGCGCCCGTACCTTGGTCGCCGCTCACGGCGCCCGTACCTTGGTCGCCGCTTGCTTTTGGACCTTCGATCGCGCCGCCGCTCAGACTGACGGCGCTATTTGCGCTCCCCGAATCGCTGCGTCTGAGCGTCTGCCGCGCGCCGCCCTTTGCCGCCGAACTATCCGAGGCCGCGACGACGTTGACCCTCCCCGCGAAATTTCCGCCGCTGCGGAACTCGA
>JAITSR010000220.1 GCA_031287655.1 Clostridiales bacterium | reverse complement strand
CACCTTCGCACGTCGATCAGCTATTTTGACGCGAAGGAGAGTTATTATCACGGCTTCCTCACGGGGCTGCTGAAGGGCTGCGGCTCGTGGGGCGTCGGCTCCAACCGCGAATCGGGCGGGGGCAGGGGCGATATACTGGTGGTCCCGAATGACTACTCGACGGGGATTATCATCGAATTCAAGCACGCGGGCGGATTGGACGACATTCCCGTGATGTGCGGGGCCGCGATGCGGCAGATCGAAGAAAAAAACTACGCGGACGGCCTGCTGGAAAGAGGGATATTCCATGCCAGATTGTATGGCGCCGCGTTTTGGAAAAAGAGCTGCGGCGTGGTCACAAAGAGCGTGGAGCTCAAGAGCGCGCGGCGGTGACGGAGCGGAGCGACGAAATGGAGGTTTATATGAACGAATATCCAATGGCGGATCAAGCCCCGCGGGACGCGCTGAAGGCTTACGGCGCGCCGACATATGAGCTCGCGCGTTTTTCCGTTTTGGAGGTCGCGCGCCATCTGAAGGAATACGGCGGCGAACGGGGCGTGCCAAACCTGATCGCCAAAAAGATCAGAGATCTGATCAGAGAGGAACCCGGACCCCGCGCGCCGGACACCGACGACGAATGACACTCCATGACCTCACAATCCACAATTTCCGGCAGTATTACGGCTCGCAGCGCCTCGTGTTTTCAAAGTCCGCAAGCCGGAACGTCACGATCATTTTGGGCGAGAACGGCGAGGGCAAGACCGCGCTGCTCAACGCGATCAAGTGGTGCTTTTACGGCGTGAACGATTTGCCGTTCCCGGAGAGGTCGCTCAACGAGCGCGCGGAGGCGGAGCTCGTTGACGGCGGACAGGCGAAAATCAGCGTCGCGATTACGTTTGAGGACAGGCAGTGCGTGTATACGGCGATTCGCGAGGAACTGTTCCGAAAATCCGGCAAAGCGCTGATCCGCGTCGAGCACAAGTTTTATCTGCGCTATCTTGACGAGGCGGGCGCGGAGAACGAGCCCTTCAACGCGGAATACGCGATCCGGAGTATTTTGCCGGAGAACATGCACGCGTATTTCTTTTTTGACGGCGAGCGCATCGACGCCCTTTCCAAGAAAGAGGGCACGGAGGGCATCAAGTCCGCGATCAAGATCATTCTCGGGCTGGAGGTGATTGAGCGCGCGATCGGCTGCGCCGGGGACGCCTGCGAGTTGTTCCGCAAAGAGTTTTCCGACAGGAACCGAAACGCGGACACCGCGCGGCTGTTTCAGTTTTTGGAACAGGACAGAAAGCTGCTCGCGAACGCGCTCGAACGCAAGGAGACGCTGGACGGGGCTCACCTCGCGCTGACGGCTCAAAAAGAGGCCGTCTATCAGGAACTTAAAATCAACGAGGGCGCAAAAGAATTGCAGGCGCACAGGGAGACGCTCGAGGCGCACATCGCCGCGCTTACAAAGTCGATCGGGGACGCGAACGCCGACTTGCGGGAGCTGATCTCAAAATCCGCGTACACGGCATTTTGCGGGCGGTTGGCCGAGCGATTTTTGAGTCTGACGGAAAAATATGAGGCGGACGGAGCGGGCGCGCGCGCCGGGGATATTCCCCCTCATTTTTACACGGCGGTGCGCGAGTGTTTGATCGAACGCGGGCAGTGTATTTGCGGGGCGGCGCTGCACGAAGGTTCCCCGGCGTATGAGGCCGTAAAGGGCTTTGACGCGCACGCGCTCGGGCGGGACGCCGAAGAACGCCGCGGCGGCCGCGCGGGCGCAGGCGCAGGCATAGGCACAGGCGCGGAGGCGTCTTGGCGCGCGCATGTTTTTTCCGCGATGGACGGGGCCGCGCGGCGGAAAAGCGCGTTTTTGGCCAGAGCCGAGGCGCTTTCCCTGCGTAAGCGGCAGCTGATCGAAACGCGCGGCGAGGCGATCGAGGAGCTGGACGCGGTCGCGGGCAAGCTGGACGCGCAGGCGTCGAAAAACATCAGGGAGCTTGAGGCGCGGCGCAAGAAGATAGAGGAAGAACTGAACGACACGCTCAAAAAGCAGACTTATGTCGAGTTGGATATACGGCAGGCGCGCGAGACATTTGAGAAGCATGAAAAGGAGTTTGACCGCGCGCAGGCGAACAACGCGAAGGCGGAGCTCGCAAAAAAGCGGCTCGAGGCGGCTCAAACGCTGCAAAAGGCGTTGGAGGGCTACCTTGCCGACAGTACGCGCGTCGTCCATCAGACGTTAAACGAGAGCATCACCGCGGTTTATGGGAATTTTTCCAAAAAAGGCTATTTTGCGTTTATCGACGAAAACTTCCGGCTCACCGTCGTCAAAACCAGCGACGAAGCCGGCCGCGACGTGCCGATGTCGCAGGGCGAGCGGCAGATCGCGTCGCTCTGCTTTATCGGGGCGCTCGTGAAGATCGCGCGGGAGATCGTGTCAAAGGACCAGCTGTTCTTTCACGGCGGGGTGTTTCCGATCGTGATGGACTCGCCGTTCGGCGCCTTGGACCACGACCATAAAGAACGCGTCGGACAGGGGATGCCGCAGCTCGCGGAGCAGGTCGTGCTGCTGATCTCGCGCACGCAGTGGGCGGGCGAAGTCGCAAGGACGCTCGCGACCCGCGTGGGAAAGCGGTATAAGCTCGTCAATCACAATGCGAAAAACGATCCCGAAGCAAAGTATGAATACACGGAGATCGTCGAGTACCCCATGCCTGAGGGCGGTCCCCACATACCGGCGTCGGAAGGAGGTGCCTAGGCACGGATGTTTCATGACGTTTTGTGCCTTTCGCAGAAAGGAATGGTCATATCTATGGCGATCAGAATTTTTTTGGACGACTCGAACGCCGCGATCTATCGGAAGCTGGTCGAGGGGAACAAGGCGGTGTTCGCCGACCTCACGGATTTGCTGGCGCTCTGCGCGTGCATCGGTTTTCAGGAGGACCGGCGCGAGCGCTTACTAAAACAGTCGCAGGAGGCCGTGCATATGTCCCACCCCGCGGTAGACGCGATCGCGTTTGTTCTGGCCGCGGAATCGGAGCGCTATGGCGATCAGGACGCGGACGTGGACGCGGACGTACACACGGATGCGGGCGCGAACACGAATGTGGGCGCCGAGGGCGGGCTTTTCAGCGCGGATGCCGAAGGCGCCGACGATCGGGAAGACCTCGACCTGATCCTTTCTGAGTATGTGAATGGCGGCGCGGAACTGTTAAAAGCGCGGCTGACGCACTCCGCGGGCCCTGTGATCGACAGTCTACTTGAATTGATCCAATCCTACGCGTAATCTGTGTAATAGCAAATGCAGATACAGAGAAGCAGGCACAAAACGAATCGTAAATGTGAAAGGGGCTGATGGGCATGAAGGCATATGAAGGGCATTTTACAGATGGGCGCTTTATGCCGAAAGAGCAAGTTAAACTCCCGAACAGCGTCTACGCAATTCTTCTGATACAAGACGCTATGGAAATCTCGGAGCGTGACGA
>JAITSR010000180.1 GCA_031287655.1 Clostridiales bacterium | reverse complement strand
ACGAGTTTGACCGGAACATCTATGTCGTCGGCCTCCCGCAGGCTCTGCATTTTCGCCAAGTGTTTTCCGTGCTCGGTCTTTTGGGATTTGAGTGGAGCCGGGACTGCATCCACGTCGGTTTTGGGCATGTGCGGCTCCCGGAGGGCAAGATGGCGACGCGCGAAGGGGAGGTGATCCCGCTCGAGGACGTGCTGAACGAGGCGGTCAGACGGGCGGCCGCGATGATGGACGCGGAGCGGAAGGCCGAGGACCCGCAAAAGGTCGCGGAGGCGGTCGGCGTCGGCGCGATGGTCTATACGTTCTTAAAAAACAGCCGGGAGCGCGATATTATCTTCTCATGGGACGAAATGCTCGATCTTGAGGGGGAGTCCGGGCCGTATCTGCAGTACACCTACGCGCGGGCGTCCAGCGTCCTGCGCCGGGCGGAGGCGGCGGGAGGTCTCCCGGACGACGCGGATTACGCGCGCCTCACGTCGGATGAGGAATTTGAACTGGTGGACCTTATGAACGCGTATCCGGATACGATCTTTGAGGCCGCGCAAAAGTATGAACCGTCGATTCTCGCGCGGCATGTGATGGCGATCGCGCGGGCGTATAACAAGTTCTACCATTTCAATAATATATTGGACGCGGCGCCGGGCGTCCGCGAAGCGCGCCTCCATCTCTGCCAAGCCGCGAGGACGCTGCTCGGGACGGGGCTCACGCTGCTCGGGATCGAGCGACTCGAGCGGATGTGAGCGAAGGGCGGAAGCCTTGCGGAAATAAATGGAAATCAATGGGGATAATCGGCTTTACGCGGCGGCGGACGCAGGCGCAGTTGCGGCGGCGGGTGCGGATGTGGTGGCTGTGGCGGGCGCAGGCGCGGATGCGGGCGCAGATGCGGGGTCCTCTACCGTGCGGTATTCGAGTTCGATTCCGGCGGCCTGCGCAAACGCGTCAAACAGCCGCCGATAACTTGCGAGCGCCTTTTGCGCGGAGGGTTCGATCGCGGCGGCGGCCTCTGCGGCCTGTAGAATCACGACTTCCGCGGAGGATGTGACGGCCCGCTTTGCCGCGGGAGAGGGGTCGTCCCGATAGGCGCGCGCCTCGTCCAGCAGCGCCCGCGCGGCGTCAATCACCGTGAGCGTCCGCTTGAACGCGTTCTGCAGATTCGCCTTGGAGAACGCCGTCCGCGTGCCGACAGTCGCTATGTAGTATTCCAGATCGCCCTTCACGTCCGCCCACGAATTATATGCCGAACCGGAGGCGTTATACCGCACGGTCAGCGCGTCAAGGAGCGCCGCGCTCTTTGAGAGCGAGCCGTCCGAGGCCGCGTCTTTGATATTTGCCGCGATCGCGGCCTTTTCGTAGTTTGCCTTTACCATGCTGTCGGCAAACAGATAGAGCTCGCCGCAGTAATACATCTTTTCGGCGGCGCTGACCGCGTCTGCGAGCGACTTCCTCGGCGCGGCCCGTGTCGCCGCGTCGCCGCTTGCCACGGCGCCGTCGCCCGTTGCGGCCCCCGCCCCGCTCCCGGCCTCGGTCTCCGCCGTGCCGTCGCCTTCGGCGGCGTAAGGCATAAGCGCGACGCCGCTGAACAGCACGGCCAGCGCGGTCAGGAATATGGCGGCATTGCGTAATTTTTTCATTTGATCGGCACTCCCTTTGCGACTCGTTATTAGTAAGAGTATAACATCAGCGCCCGCCCGCCGCAAGTTCCGCATCGCTCGCTGAATTTCTATTTACTGTGCGGCTTCTATGAACCGGTGCAGCACGGCCGCGAACTCGGCCCTTGTCGCCTCGCCGAGCGGGTCGAAGATGTTTCCCGGCCTGCCTTCGAGGATTCCTCCGGCATGCAGCTCGTCGACCGCGGGAACGGCATAGCCGCTGATCTCGGCCTCGTCCGCGAAAACTCCGCCGATCCGCACATGCGGGAGCCGCAGCTTGCGGAACTTCGCGTAGCGCCCAAAGATCGCTGCGAGGTCCTGCCGCGTAATATTGACGTCGGGTTCATAGTGGGTTGCGTCCACACCCTTTATGATCCCGTTCGGGCTGCCCCATGACACGGCGTCCGCGTAGTATTGGCCGCTCTCTACGTCCACGAACGGCGATGTCCCGCTCACATCGGGTTGACCCGTCAAGCGGTAGAGCACCGTGACGATCATGCCGCGCGTGGTCGGCAGGTCCGGCCCAAATTCACGCTCGCTGATCCCCTTAAACAGACCGCGCGCGAATACAAACGCAATATCGTCGTAGAACCAGTCGCTTTCGGATACGTCGTCAAACGGGTTGATAAATTCATTCGAGTCGCCATGATCGGCGCCGCCGCCCCCGGGCCTTCCGGTGGGTCTCGACGTGGGTTTCGACGTGGGTCTCGTTGTGGGTTTCGGGCTTGCCGTCGGTCTGGGCGTCGGCGGGTTGATGAAGCCGTGGCCGCCTCCACCGCCGGTTTCATTGCCGCTGCCGCCGGTTCCATTGCCGTCGCCGCCGTCTCCGTCCCCATCACCGCCGTCGGTTTCATTGCCGTCTCCGTCACCTCCGTCGACTTCGCCGCCTTTGTCGGCAAAGATCGTCCAATGTGCCGCAAGGCTGATGTCCCCCATTGTTCCCGCCGGAATATGGAGGTTCCTGCCCGGTGTCTCCACGGTCAGGCTGTTTGCCGCGTCGCCCAAAACAGCCGCCGTCGCCGCCGTCCAGCCGTCAAAGAGGTATCCTGTTTTTGTCGGGTCCGCGATCGCAATCGGAAAGGCGCTCTCAACAGTGTAGAAGACGGGATTGGCCGCGTCGTTGATACCGCCGTCCAGCTCATAGTTGATCGAATATTCGATCGCCTCCCAGTGCGCCGTGAGTCTGACGTCCCCATACGCCCCAGTCGGGATCGTGAGGTTCTTCGCCCCGTCGGCCAAGTCCCATCTGCCCCCCGTTTCCGCGTCCGCCTCCGCCGTCCAGCCTATAAAGTCGTATCCCGTCTTTGTCGGGTCGGCGATCAAAAGCACGGCGCCGTCCGCAGAATACCCCACAGGGTTCGTCGCCTTGCCTGTGCCGCCGTTCAGTTCATAGGTAATAGCGTAGCTGATCGCGTCCCAATACGCGTAAAGCGTGACCGGACCCGCCGCGCCCTGCTTGATCGAGAATGGCATCGTCGGATACTCCAGCGCATGCCCGCCCGTCGCGGTATAGCCGATGAACACATACCCCGACCGTTTTGGCTCGCCGATCGGGATCGGAAACGAGCGCGACTCATAATCATAGGAATCCGGGGCGTTTACGCCCGGCGCCGACGCGGGATAGGCCGCCGAATCATTCCACACATAGATAATCGGGTAGGAAACCGGTTCCCACTGCGCGTAATAGGTGAAGTTGCCTGAGCTCCGCGCCGCGGGCGCTTCGCCGCCGCCGGATTGATTGCTGTTCCACCCTGTAAAGACATAGTTTGCCCGCGTCGGATTGACTGCCGGAGCGTCGCGCCCCGGATCGAAGTCCGTATTCGCGGAACCGTACAGCCCTCCCGTATTCTCGGGAATGTACTCATACACGAACGGGAAAATGTTCATCGTCGTGGCGGTCGTGGCTCTCGTTTCCCAGACCCCGCAGTTTACCTCAAAAATGACGCTGTACACGCGCGGCTCCCACACGCCGTAAATGATCGTGTCGGACGTGATCGGAGTCGCCGCGAAGTCAAACGGAGCCGTGTTTTGGCCGGGCGTCCCGCCTCCCGTGGCTTCGGGGTCGGCGCTCCAACCGTAGAACACGAAATCACCGGGTGTGAGTTCGTTGGAAGTCGTCGCGAAATCCCCGCCGATTCCGGTCAGCGTGTTCGGCGTCGTCGCGTATGTCCCGTCCAAAACGGTCAGCGCCGGAACCGTGTTCCCGTTGAGATTCACAAACGTCACGGTCCAGTACTGCTCCCAATGTCCGTAGAGCACCGTATCCACGGAAATATTGTCCGTACCGAAATCGAATTTCTCACCGCCCGCGGGCGCGTCATACCAGCCGAGGAATCGCCGGTCGCCGTATTCCGGATAATGTCTGCCGTCGACAAGCCCGCGCCCGGTAATGTTCGGGTCGACGGGGGCGTCGCCCTCCACTATGTACTGCGTCACGTTCGGCGCGCCGGAATACGCGTTGTTTTGGACGAGGAACGTGACCTTTAAGCTCTCCTCCCATACCGCGTACAGGTTTTTCTCATGCGAGCCGTCGTCCGCGGTGATCATCAGAGGGAAATCCACCGGTGTGTCGCGGCCCGGAACGGCGTTGTTGCTCTCAAACCAGCCGTGGAACTTCTTTTGGCCGTATTCGGGGTAATAGCTCCCGGCGGTCAGCCGCGGGTCCGTCGGGTCGAGCGCGCCCGGTCTCTCGTCCAAATAGATGTACTGCGTGTACGCGGGGCCGCCTGTACCTCTGTAGCCCGGGTTGCCGGAGTGGAACCGGACCTTTACGGCGTCCTGCCAGCGGGCGTACAGCGTGCGGCTTCTCGTGACGGCGACCGTTTCAAAATCGAAAGCCGCTGAGCCCGCCGCCGGGTCGGCGAACCAGCCGAGGAACTTTTTATAGCCGTATTTGTCATTGATCGCAAGTCCGCCGGGGACCTGCGCGCGATCGCCGTCCAAAACCGTCTGCGGCCGGATCGCCGCCGTGTAGGCCGCGTTGGCCTGCGAAAAGCTGACGGTGTAGTAGTTGACCGTGACCGCCGCGGGGCTGTCGTCGTTTACCGTGACCATTACACCCGTGCGTTGTGTTCCGTCATGGACCTCATATGTGCCGTTCAGCACCCCCGTGAATGTGAGCGGGCTCGGGCCGGACGCGGACGCGGTAAAATCCGCGGCCCCGCCCGTCCCCCTGAGCGTAAACGTTCTGCCCGAATCCCACTCGGCGCCGTCTCTGTTGATATTCACGGTCACGACATTCGCCGTAAAATGCGCGGTATACGTCGCGTTTTGCCATACGGATTTTCCCGAAACCGTGTTTTTTGACGGCGTGAGCGTGATGTTTGCCAGATCCGTCGCGTCCGTCGCAAGACTCGACGTCCAGCTTACGAAGTGATACCTGTCATTCGGAATCGCCGCGCGGCTTGCCGCCTCGAGCTGACCCGTTTCGGGGTTCAGGTCCTCGGGCGCGATCGGGCTGACCGTGCCGTTCCCGTCCCCCGTAAAACCGATTGCGACGTGTCCCAGCTCTGTCCAGTGCGCCGTGAGCGTGATCTGTGAGACCTCTTTGCCGTTCGCGGCGACACCGTATGTCGTTTCGCTCGTGATCCCCGACGTCTCTTGGCTGCTCGTCCAGCCGCTGAAGGTGTAGCCCGGCTTTGTCGGGTTGGCCGCGCCGACGAGACCGGCGGTAGCCCAGCCGATCGTGTCCGGCTTTGTCGGCGTCGGGCCGCCGCCGTCCATCGCATAAAAGACGGCATATCCGGTGCTTTTGATCGCGAAGTCCGCCGTTATGGCCGTCGCGCCGCCGCCCATCGTCGCGGTCGCGGAAAGCCCCGTCGCGGTCAGGTCCGAAACGGCCGTGCTGTCCGCCCCCGCCCCGCTGAGTGTCCAACCGGTGAACGAGTAGCCCGCGGCGGGTGTCGCCGTGATCGTCTGCGCTTGGCCGGGGAGCAGAATCACGTCGGATACGGGCGTGACCGTGCCGTTCGTGTTCGCGACCGCGACGGAGAGCGTATAGTAGTTGACCGTGGCCGCGGCTGGGCTGTCGTCGCTTACCGTGACCTGCGTGCCCGTGAGATTTGCCCCGTCATAGACCTCGTATGTGCCGTTCGGGACGTTTGTGAATGTCTGCGCCGCCGCGCCGGACGCCGTCCCCGTGAAGTCGTCGGTCGGAGACACGCCTTTGAGTCTGAACGTCTTTTCCGAATCCCAAGCAAGACCGTCCTTTTTGATATTCACGGTCACGATATTTGCCGTAAAATGCGCCGTATAAGTACCCGCCGTCCAAGCGCCGCTGCCCCTGTTCGGAGTCATCCCGGCGGTGGTGACAGGCGAGTCGTCGCCGCGGTCGTTTGTCCAGTTTACAAAGTGATAGCCCGTCGCGGGGGACGCCGTGCGCCGCGCGACGGCGTCGGCCGCCGCGGCCGGGGAAACCGGCAGACTCGCGGCGTCCGGTGAAATCGTGCCGCTCTCCGCCGGGTCGACGGCAAAGGCAAGGGTAATATTGGATTTTGCGGCAAAAGCCGCGGACAAGGTCGCGTCCGCGTTGGCCGCGGCCATCCTGAATGTCGACGACGCGGTGTTTGCATCGAGTGTTCCGGGGAAACCGCCTTGGCTCCAACCGGCAAAATTGTAGCCGTCGACGGGCGCGGACGCGGTCGCGGAAATGCTGACGGCCTCGCCGGGAAGATAAATCCCCGTGCCGGTCGCGGTCGCCGCGTTCGCGCCCTTCGACACCGTCAGGTTGTAGTAGTTGACCGTGACCGCGGCGGGGCTGTCGTCGTCTACCGTCACCGACCGGAACGTGTACTTGGTTCCGTCAAAGATATGGTATGTGCC
>JAITSR010000114.1 GCA_031287655.1 Clostridiales bacterium | reverse complement strand
GACGCAGCCCGTGCGGTTGCCGGCGCAGACACAGGCGCCGACGCCCCAAACACGGACGTCTGAGTCGGCGCAAGGTCGGCAGGATCAGGCGCAGGCCGGGCAAGCTCGGACCGCGAGTGCGCGGACCCAACAAGAGGCCGCTCCGCCGCCAGACCGGCTCTCCGAACTCGAGTCCAAGGTGACGCAGATGGAGGGGCTTTTGACAAAAGTCTATCAGGAGGTCTCAAGTACCTCAAAGCTCGTCGCGGAGGATGAGAACGCGGAAAAGCTCGCGCCGCTCACAAAGGTGCTCCAGCTCTTTTACAACAATCTGATCAAAAACGAGGTTGAGCCGGAGTTTTCGATGAACATCATCGAGAGGGTCAGCGACTCCTTAAAAAGCGAGGCAAACGCGAACGACGCCACGACTTTGCTCTATAATGAGGTCGCGACCGCGCTCGGCAAGCCGGAGACGATCAGCATCCGCGAGGGCAAAAAGCCGACCGTCGCGCTCTTTGTCGGCCCGACCGGCGTCGGCAAAACGACGACGCTCGCGAAGATCGCCGCGAACTACGCGATCAACCAAAACCTCCGCGTCGGCATGATCACCGCGGACACCTATCGGATCGCGGCGGTCCAGCAGCTCAAGACCTACGCGGAGATTCTTGGGATCCCCGTGGCCGTGGTCTACGCGCCGGGCGAACTGAAAAAGGCGATTGAAGGCTTTGCCGACAAGGACCTCGTCTTGATCGATACGGCGGGCAGGAGTCACAGGAGCCGCGCCCAGTTTGACGAGCTGCGGGCGCTTGTCACGGAGGCCGGTGCGGACGAGGTGTTCCTCGTTTTGAGTTCGACGACGAGCATCCGCAACAACCGCGAAATCATCAACAACTACGGTTTTTTGAACGAGTTTAAGCTGATCTTCACAAAGGCGGACGAGACGCAGACCTTGGGAGCGGTGCTGAACGCGCGTTTGATGACGGGCAAAAAGCTCTCCTACGTCACGATCGGCCAGAGCGTGCCGGACGACATAGAGGTCGCAAGCGTTGACAAGATCGCGAGAAATTTGATAGGGAGCGTCGCCGAATGACTGATCAGGCAGACAATTTAAGACAGGCAATCGCGAACCTTGGCCGCGCGCGTCTTTCGGAGACGGCCTTGGCCGTGCCTGTCGGCGCGGCTGTACCCGTTTCCGCGCCCGCTCCCGCGGCCGAGGTTGTATCCGCGCTTCCGATAAAAGCGCGCAGGGGAGGACCGGCGCGCGTCTTTACGGTGACGAGCGGCAAGGGCGGCGTCGGTAAAACCAACGTCTCGATCAACCTCGCGATCGCGCTCTCCGACTTAAAGTACAAAGTCGCGATCCTCGACGCCGACTTCGGCTTGGCAAACGTCGAGGTGCTGTTCGGGCTGATCCCCAAGTATAAGCTGCTCGACGCGATCCACAACGAAAAGACGATTTCCGAGATCGTCTGCGACGGCCCGCGCGGCGTCAAGTTCATCTCGGGCGGTTCGGGCGTCGAGGAACTCGTCCGGCTGGACGACGAGCAGATCGCGGCGCTGATCTCGGGGCTCTCCGGGCTCGACGAGGAATTTGACGTGATTATCATCGACACGGGCGCGGGGCTCTCGGAGACCGTCGTCGGCATGTCGCTCGCGGCGGACGAGGTGCTCCTTGTGACGACGCCCGAGCCGACCTCCGTGACCGACGCCTACGCGCTGATCAAGACGCTCGTCGCGCGCGACAGGGACAAAACCGTGCGCCTGATCGTGAACCGGGCCGAGAGCGCGCTCGAGGCGGCGGACATCATGTCGAAACTTTCGCAGGTCTCGGAAAAATTTCTTGATTTGAAATTGCATAAACTTGGGTATATTCTAAATGACCCCCTTGTCGTTCGCTCGGTCAAGCAGCAGCAGCCTTTTTTGATCGGCTTTCCGCAGAGCAAAATTTCGCGCAGCGTGCGGGAGATCGCGCTCCGGCTGATGGAGCGGACGGCGTTTGCGCCGGAAAAGGGGCGCGGACTCGCGGGCTTTTTCGGCGGGATTTCAAAATTCCTATTGTACAAGTAGGCGCGCGTCCGCGGGAGCTGAGCCGGGGCGCCGCCCGCACATCGGAGAATCGTATGGATTTGTTGGATTACAAAGTCGGGAGCCGCTTGAACCTCGACGTCTACGACGATAACGAAAGAATCATTGAGCATGAGTTTGTGAGCCAGTTCGAGGAGGCGATCAGCGGCGAGGCCGCCTATCTCGCGATCCCGATTTTGGAGGGGGTCGTCTACGCGATCCGCGTCGGCTGGAAAATCGCGGTCTACATGCAGAACGGCAACGACATCTATCGTTTTTTCGGCCGCGTTACGGAGCGGGCGCAGATCGACGGGCGCTCTCTGATGCGCGTCGAGCGGACCAGCGAGATCGACGTCGCGCAGCGGCGGCAGTTCTACCGCTTTCAGTGCGACATTCCGTTCCGGTACCGGCTCGTCTCAAAGGACAAAAAAAGCGCGCGCGAGCCGTTTTCAAAGGGCATGACAGTGGACCTCTCAGGCTCCGGCCTGCGCTTTAACGTGAACGACCCGATTGAGAAGGAGCGCCTGATCGAGTGCGAGTTTACGATCGAAAACAGGCTGATCTTTATTGTCGGCAAGGTGATGCGCTGTATGCGCAAGTCGGAGGGGGAATCCGCCGCGTCCGTGTATGAGGTCGGGCTGATTTTTTCCGAAATCGAGGAGCGGGACCGCGACCTGATCATCCGGTTTATTTTCGACGAGGAACGCCGCAGGCTGAAAAAGAAACTCGCGTAGGAACCGCGCATACTCTGAGTATGAAAGGTGACGACAACAAAGTATGTGAGAAAAAAGACAAGCGATAGTGCGCAAGTTATTGTAGAACAGTTCTAAAGTGATATGATAACGCAAACAGGATTATTGAGGATTGCAAGCCGAGGATTGAAATTTGGAGATGACACGGTATCTCAATGCGTTTATTGACGAGGCGAACGGGCATATTCAAGCTCTGAACCGGAATCTGCTCGAGCTCGAGCGGGACCCGGGGAACGCGGGCGTGGTCAACGAGCTTTTTCGCTCCGTTCACACACTCAAGGGCTCGTCGGCGGCGATGGGCTTTCACGGGTTGGCGCGCCTGACCCATGAGATGGAAAACGCGCTGGAGGCGGTCCGCTCGGCGGACGACCGGCGCCGCGCGCAAATGGTCGAAATCCTGTTCCGCTGCGTCGACGCGCTTGAGACGATCCTTTACCATGTCGTCGACGAGAACGGGGAGGGCGGCGCGGATTACGACGGCCTGATCTTTGAGCTTGCGGCGATCTGCGGGACGCAGGGCGGGAGCGTCAACCCGCCGGATGAGCGCCCGTGTGTATATGACGGGCGGGCGGGCGCGGCAGGCGAACAGGAGAGCGCGCGCGGCGAGTGGGAATATTCGCCGGAAGCCGAAGCTCCGGCGTCCGCGCCGCTGGCCGCGTGCGGGGCGGAGGACTATCAGAGGCGCTACAACCGCTTTGAGCGCAACGTGTTTCGGAGCGCCGTCAGCGACGGGCGCAGCGTTTTTGAGATTCGCGTCAGACTCGACCGGGATTGCCTGATGAAAGGCGCGCGCGTCTTTATTATTTTTCAGGCGATCGGAAGGCTGGGGGAGATCATCACATCGAATCCCAAAGCGGATGAAATCGAGGACGAGCGGTTTGGCTTTGAATTTTCCGTCACACTCGTCACACAGGCGGATGAGGAAAGACTCCGCGGCATGCTCTCCGGCATTTCGGAGGTGGAGCGCGTCGATCTGCGCCGCTTGGACCCGGAACTCGTCTGCGCGTCGGCCGACGAATTTGCCGGGGCCGACGCGGACGCGTCCGGCGCCGCGCCGACTGCGTCCGAACCAACGGCGTCAAGACCGCCGACCTTGACGCCGCCGCCGCGCGCCGGAGTCTCCGTCCGCGTCGACGTCGAAAAACTCGACGCGCTCTGTGATATTGTTTCGGAGCTCTTGGCACAGGAAGCGCGGCTCGAGAGCCTTTTACAAAACGCGCGGCCGCAGCCGCTCACGGAGACGATCGAGGCCATGCGCTATGTGCTGGAGCGCCTGCGGGAAACGGTCATAAAAGTGCGGACGGCCCCGGCCGGGGCCGTGTTCAACCGGATTCCGATGATGGTCAGGGACATTACGAAAAAACTCGGCAAAGAGGTGGATTTGGTCGTCGAGAGCGAGGAGACCGAGTTGGACAAGGTCGTGATCGACGAGCTCGGCGAGCCGCTTTTGCACATTGTGAGAAACGCGCTCGACCACGGTGTCGAAGCGCCGGAAATTCGCGCCGCGCGGGGCAAACCCGGGAAGGCCGCCATCTTTTTGCGCGCGTATTCTTCCGGCGGTCATTTTCACATCGAGGTCGAGGACGACGGCGCGGGCGTCGACATTGAGGGCGTCCGGAAAAGTGCGGCGGCGTCCGGGGCGATCAGCGCCGAGGCCGCGGCCTCGGCTTCCGAAAAAGACGTTCTGCGGCTGATCTTCCTGCCGTCGGTCTCGACGCGCGACACGGTGACGGAGTTTTCCGGGCGCGGCGTCGGGCTGGACGTCGTAAAAACAAGGGTCGAGGCGCTCGGCGGGACGGTTTTTGCCGAGTCCGCCGAATTGCGCGGCACAAAGGTCACAATCCGGATACCCCTCTCGCTCGCGATCCTGCGGGCCCTGCTCGTGCGCGTCGGCGGTGAAATCTACGCAATCCCGTTGGGCGCGGTCGATTCGGTCGTCCATGTGCGCGGCGATGAGGTCATGTCCGCCCGTAACCGTGAGGTCGTCGTGCTGCACGATCAGATCATCCCGCTGACGCGGCTTTCGTCCGCGCTCGGGGTCGAGGCGGGGCGCGGGGCGGAGGAACGGCTGACCTGTGTCGTCGTCCGGGCCGGAGGGGAATTTGCGGCGCTCGCCGCGGACCGTGTGATCGGGCAGCGCGAAATTGTCAGAAAGCCGGTCAAAGCGCAGCAGCTTTGCGACACGAAATATGTGATCGGCGCTTCGGTTCTCAACGACGGAAGCGTGTCGATGATATTGGATATTAACGCGCTGGT
>JAITSR010000015.1 GCA_031287655.1 Clostridiales bacterium | reverse complement strand
CTTGTCATTCATAATTTCCTCCGAGTTAATGGTGTAGCTATATTCTACACATGTAACCGTAGCTTGTCAAGGGTTCAATTTGTGAATTTTTGTAACGCGGACTGCGAACGAGCGCAAGCGGGGAGCGCGCGGACTGCGAGCGGACTGCGAGCGACGCGGTTATGAAACGTGGTTGTGAAACGCAACGGCTTCCTGTATAATTGACCCATGAGCGTGAAAATACTGAATTGTGTTCCGAACATCAGCGAGGGCAGGGACACGGGCGTGATTGAGGCGGTTGCGGACGCGGTCCGCGGCGCGCCGGGCGTCCGGTTGGCCGCGGTCTGCCCGGACGCCGACCACAACCGCACGGTCTATTCCTTTCTCGGCGAACCGGCGGCCGTGCTCGAGGCGGCAAAGCGCCTCGCGGACGCGGCGCTCGAGCGGATCGACATGTCCGTACACAAGGGCGAGCATCCGAGGGTCGGCGCGGTCGACGTGACGCCGTTTATCCCGGTCAGCGGGGTCTCCCCCGAGGAGGCGCTAGAAATCTGCAGGGCATACGGGCGCTGGATCGGCGATGAAAAAGCCGTGCCGGTCTATTATTACGAGGACGCCGCGGTCTCCCCCGCGCGCAGGAACCTTGCCGATGTGCGCCGCGGGCAGTATGAGGGACTCGCAAAAAAGCTGCTCGACCCCGAATGGGCGCCGGACGAGGGACCGGCCCGTTTCGTGCCAAAAAGCGGCGCATGCCTTGTGGGTGTGCGCTTCCCGCTGATCGCGTTTAACGTCAATCTGCGGACGGACGACGTAACCGTCGCGAAGAAGATCGCGCGCGCCGTGCGGTACAGCGGCGGCGGCTTTCGCTGTGTCCGCGCGATCGGCGTCGCGCTGAAGTCCGCGGGTTCAGTTCAGGTGTCAATGAACCTCACAAACTACGAAATGACGCCCCTGCCGCGCGTGTTGGAGGCTGTCCGCACGGAGGCCGCGCGCTATGGCGTCGCCGTCGCGGGGACGGAGATCGTCGGCGCGATCCCGGTCCGCGCGCTCGAGGACGTCATGCGCCACTATTTGCAATGCCATGATTTCCGCGCGGAACAGGTGCTCGAGATGAACTGCCTGCCCGAATAAGCGGAAACGGCGGACCCCGATTTGGAAAACACCACGCGACGCGGCCCGGCGCTGTCTATAGCGGGCCCGCGGTAAATTCCTGCGTCCACAACGGCGTGCCGTCTTTGGGTGAGTAGGCCAGTCCGACGCCGATATACTCATAATGCTCATTTAATATGTTGGCCTTGTGACCGGGGCTGTCCATCCACGCCTGAACGACCGTCTCCGGGGAGGGCTGCCCCGAGGCGAGATTCTCGCCCCAATAGGAAAAATCGACGTTAAAACGGGAAAGCAACGCCTCGGCGCTCCCATAGTTGGGGGACTCATGGGCAAAATAGCCAAATTCGGCCATATCCAAGCACTTGAATTGCGCCGCCTCAAACAGCGTTCCGTCAACCGCAAGCGGCAAAAGCCCGACCGCCGCGCGCTCGGCGTTGACGAGCTGTACGACGCGGAGCCGAAATTCCATTGTCGGGTCAGACGCGCCGCCGACGGCCTCCGGCGCGGGGTTGGGAGACGGAGACGGTGATGGCGAAGTCGGAGACGAAAGCCCTCGCCCGGATGTTTCGGAGGGCCCGAAAAGTCCGGAGGGTCCTGAGTTTGGACCCGCGCCGCCGCCGGAATCGGGGTCAGGGGGCGACGCCGGACCGAGCGGGACGGCGCCGGGTTCTGTGAAAAAGAAATCTGCGCCGTTTTCCGCGTCGCCATAGCCCACGCCGGTGTCGATGTGGATCGCGTCCGCTTCGGCGTCGTATCGGACGCCGACGTCGATTGCGGCGAGGAAGTCGCGCAGTTTGAAGTAATTATATCCGGCAATTTGATACGCTTCAAAATGAGCCGCCGCGCCGTTGACGAAGACCGCGGACGGACTCGGCAAAGCGGGTACAGGCGCGGAGGCAGCCGACGCGGGGCCGGGCGGCGCGGATGCGGGCGATGCAGAGCCGGGCGGCGCGTCATATCCGAACGCGGTGTCGATCATCACCGTGTCGCGCTGCTCGTCGTACCAAACCGCGCAGTCAACAGCCGCCGCAAGGTCCCGCAATTTGAAATAGTTGTAATCCGCGATATTGTATGCGGAAATGGGTACGCTCCTGCCGTCGATGAACACATCGGATGCCGAAGGGAGCGCGGCGGCCGCAGAAGGGGCGGCGACCGGCACGGCGGCATTGGCGGCATGGACATTCTCCACGCCCCAACCCCCGCCAAAAAAGGCGGCGGCGCACAGCAGCGCGACTAAAAGCCGATAAAATAAAAATGTGTTTCGACTGTTTTTCATGACTAAAACATATTATAACGGTTATGACTTCATATTGCAAATATAATTTGCGCGAACCCGTTGGCCGCTGACCAGTTACGGCCGCTGACTGGTTACAGCTCGACGCATTTGTTGGACGACAACAGGCAGATGAACTTGCGGTGCGTTTTTAGCCCCGTTATTTTTTGGAGCGCGATGGCGTACAGCTCGATCTGCTGCCGGTATTTGCTGAATTGTTCGTCCATCACGTCGCGCTCGGCGGCAAAGCCCGTTTTGTAGTCGATCAGGACGATCCCCTGCGGTGTCGTAAACCAGCAGTCAACGCTGCCCTGCAGGAGCACGAAAGGCTCGGGCGCGGCATCGCCGGCGAAGGACGCAGAGGGCGGGGCGATGAGGTCGGCGGGTGCGACGGCGGAAAACGCTGGGGGCGCGGCGTCGCCGGAAGCGGCATCAGAGGTGGCCGCGCCGACAGGCGCGGCAGCGGGAGCGGCCACAGGCGGCGATGCGGAGGGAGCGGTATCGGATCCCTCGGTGAAAGCGCGGTACTCCGCGAGCGTCAGCCTGACTGTGAACACGGTCTCCCGATGCAGATTTTCCGCGCCCGCGGCGAGCCGCCCGGCCTCGGACGCAAAGAATGACAGGATCGCGCCGCGGTCGACGGCCGCGGCCTGCTCCGGCAGCAGAACCCCCGTTTCGACGAGGCGCAGGATCAGCGCCTCGAGCGCCTGCGTCTCCGCGTCGCGCCGGAAGTCGGCCTTCTCCAACACCAAATGGGTAAATGTGCCGACCTCCGCCCGCGTAAAGCCGCGCGTTCCGCTCAAAAACGCGGGGACCGCGAGCGCGTCCGACCGCAGATAGACCGCGTCCTCAAAAAAAGCTGCCCGCTCCGTCGAAAATCCCGGCTCGCCCCCCCGCTCAAGGAAACGCCGCGCGGCTGTGCGCGCCTCGCCGATCTCCGTGACAGAGACCTTTCTTGGGATCAGCGCAAGTTCGGGATGCGGATAGGACCACGAGAGGCGCGCGCCGATCTCGGCCTCTGTTTCAAAATCAGGCGCGGCGGGTACAGTGGGCGCAGCGGGGACTGCGAGCATATCAGGCGCGTTTGGCACAAGATCGGAAAACACACCTGTTCCGTCGGACGCGGCAGGCACATTATCCGGTACGGCGGGTGTATCGGACACATCAGGCGGCGCGTCGGGATGTATACCCATTTCGGCGGGACGCTCGCCGTTTTCGTCGGAGACGGCGGTACCCGCGAGCGCCTCGTCGGCGGACGTATGCCAAAAGAACCGAGCGACGGGCGGCTCCGTTTCGCGCACCGACAGGAGCCAAAATAAGTAGCCGTCGGCCCTGCGGACGTATTCCGGCGGCAGCCTATCGATCGAACCCGCGGGCCGCCGCCCGCGGTCTTCCCTGCGATCTCCGTCTCCCGCGCCCCCGCCCCCGTCTTTGCCGCCGAGGTCCCCAAACGACGAGCGCAGCCGTTCAAGTTTTTCCTCGTAGCGCGCGGCGTCCGCGAGCGTCCCGACGAGGAACAGCCTGTTTTTCGCCCGCGTCAGCGCGACGTACAGGATACGCATTTCCTCGGAGATCGACTCGGCGCGAATCTGTTCGCCGATCAACTTTTTTGCGAGCGTGTCGTCAATGATTCGGCGCTCCAAATCGACGTAATTCGGCCCGAAGCCCGCCGTCCGGTGCAGCAGGACCTTATCGCCCGCGTCGGACAGGTTAAAGCGCTTGCCGCATCCGGCCAGAAAGACGACCGGAAACTCAAGCCCCTTGCTCTTGTGAATACTCATCACCCTGACCGTATCCGCGCCCTCGCCCGTGAGCTTGGCCCCGGCAAAGTCGCCGCCTTGGGCGATCATGCGATCGATGAAGCGGAGGAAGTTGAAAATCCCCTTGTAGCTGATCATCTCGTACTGGAGGGCATATTCAAAAAGCTGACGCAAATTCGCGCCGCGCTGAGCTCCGCCCGGCATTGCGGACGCGTGGGCGTAAAAATCGGTGCTGTGCATCAAATGCCAGATCAGCGCGCTCACGGGCTTTTGCGCCGCAAGCTCGCGCCAATCGCCGATCGACTCAATCACGGCGCGCGAACGGGGCGACGGATCGGCGCGGACGCAGTCGTAGAGCGTAAGGTCGACGGCGGAGAAATCGGCGGGCTCGGCGTCAGAAGGCCCGGCGGTGGGCGCGGCGGAAGAAGCGGCGGCTCCGCCGACGTCGATTTCGGTTTCGGCGCCCGCGTCAATTCCCGCACCGGTTCCGGCGTCAGTTTCAACGCTAGTTCCCGCACCGGTTCCGGCGTCAGATTTTGCGCGGCGGCGGATCAGCGCGACCTGCTCCGGTGTGAAGGAAAACACGGGCGAGAGCAGTGCCGTGAGCAACGGAATGTCCTGCAGCGGGTTGTCAATGATTCTCAGCAGCGACAACATCACGGTGATCTCGTATGTTTCAAAGTAGGCGGCCCCCGAATCGGTGTAGGCCGGGACGCCGAGCCGGTTCAGCTCGTCTGTGAACGCGACCGCCGAGCCTTCGACGGCGCGCATGAGTACGACCATATCGCGGTACGCGAGCGGGCGCGGCAGGCCGTCCGGCGCCGGAAAACCGTCCGGGTCCGGCGAACGCGCGGAACACATGAGTTCCGCAATCTTTTGGGCGACGAGACGCGCCTCGTAAATGGCGTTGCTCTCGTTTTCCCGTGCCTCACCGTCGGCGTCGCCGTCCGCGCCGCTGCCACCCGCGCCATCTCCGTCGCCATCGCCTTCGCCGTCACCCGTGTCGTTTACGCGATCCGTGTCGGCGGCGGTGTCC
>JAITSR010000455.1 GCA_031287655.1 Clostridiales bacterium | reverse complement strand
GGGAGTGATGAGGGGGGGAACCCCTCTCATCTTCAGTGAAGGAAGGGGGACTCGGGGGGAACCATAAGGTTCCACTCGAAAGTTTGAAAGTCACGCCCAGCGCCGATGACTTTCAAACTTCGCCCCCGCTTACCAAGGAATCAGCCCGCCGACGAACTCGGACGGCGAGCTGTGAGAAAACCGTTTGCAATATGCCTCGATCCCGGAGACGACGCGCGAGCAGACGTCCGGCCCGACAAAATTCGCGGTACCGACCATCACGGCGCACGCGCCCGCGAGCATAAACTCAATCGCGTCGTCCCCGCTCGCGATCCCGCCCATGCCGATCACGGGGATTTTTACGGAGGACGCGGCCTCCCACGTCATGCGCACCGCGACCGGCATCACGGCGGGGCCGGACAGGCCGCCCGTGTTGTTGCGCAGCACAGGCCGCCGACTCTCAATGTCGATCTTCATGCCGAGCAGCGTGTTGATCAGCGAGAGCGCGTCCGCACCGGCGTCCTCCGCGGCCCGCGCGAGCGCGCGAATGTCCGTGACGTTCGGCGTGAGCTTTACGATCAGCGGCTTTTTGCAGACCGGCCGCACCGCGGAAACAACCTCGGAAAGCGCGCGTTCGGAAGCGCCGAAGCTCATTCCGCCCTCCTTGACGTTCGGACAGGACACGTTCAGCTCGATCGCGTCGACACCGGCGTCCGAGAGCAGACGGACGAGTTCGGTATATTCTTCGATCGTGCCGCCCGCGGCGTTTGCGATCACAACGAGGCCGGGAAAGCCGCGCAGGAAGGGCAGCTCGTCCCGAACAAACGCCTCCGCGCCGGGGTTTTGCAGGCCGACGCTGTTCAGCACGCCATAGGAGGTCTCGGCGATGCGGGGCGGGCGGTTGCCGCGCCGGGGCAGGAGCGTCAGCCCTTTTACGGAGACGCCGCCGAGCGCGTTGAGGTCTGTGTACTCCGCGTATTCCCTGCCGAAGCCGAATGTCCCGGAGGCCGCGATCACGGGGTTTTTCAGACGGAGCCCGCAGAGCGGCACGCCGAGGTCGACGGCAAACTCCGCGCCGTTTTTAGAATCACTGTTCATCAAAAACCACCGCCTTTGCCGGGAACACCGGTCCGTCCCTGCAGACCCTTTTGTACCAAAAGTCGTCCGGTCCCGCCTGCCCGGCGCGCGCGAGCGCGGGGTCGCGGATCGCGCACGCGCAGACAAGGCAAGCGCCGACACCGCAGCCCATGCGCTGCTCGAGCGAGAGCTGGGCGTCCGTCCCGGCCTCGCCGCATATCCGCTGCACCGCCCTTAGCATCGGCGCGGGGCCGCACGCAAAGACATCGCGATAGCGGACCACGCCGCTCTCCCCGCCGCCGACTTTTTGCGCGCGCGCGAACGGCGCGGTCACAAGCCCCGCCTCGCCGAGGGAGCCGTCGTCGCTCGCGCAAAAAAGCCGCCCCGCGGCGCGCTTAAACTCCTCAAGCAGCACGGCGGACTGCCGGTCGCGAAAGCCCAAAAAGACGTCCGGCGCAAAGCCCAGCGCGCGCAGCCGTTTTGTGAGCAGCAACAGCGGAAACAGACCGATCCCTCCGCCGACGACCGCGGCCGCGCGGCCGCCCGCGCTCTCCCGCTCGAAGCCGCTCAGATCAAAGCCGTTTCCGAGCGGGCCCAGCACGTCGAGCATATGCCCGTACACATATTCCGTCAGCGCGCGCGTCCCCTTCCCTTTGACCTGAGACAGAAGGGTGACGCTCCCCGCCGCGGCGTCGGCGTCGCAGATACCTAACGGCCGCCTGAGATACGCGTCCGGACCGCCGCAGCGCACGGCGGCGAACTGCCCGGGCTTTGCCGCGCGGGCCAGCTCCGGCGCCGCCAGCGCGAGCCGGTACACCGTGTCGGTCAGGCGCTCGTTTACGAGAACCTCGCATTGATAAGTGGTTTTTGTCGCCATCAGAATTTTCACCCTAACTAGCCAGCGGTTTCTGACCTGTTACCGGCTTTTCAACTGTCATTTTTCGTGAACGCCGCTAAGACTTGATCGCGCGGGTCAGCTCGGCCTTCATGCGCAGGGCCTCCGCGCGCGCGGCCTCCGCAAAGTCCTCGTGCGCGAACTTTCCGCCCCAGCGCTCATGCGACCACGCGCAGAGCACGCTCCGCGACGCGTTGACGACCGCGCCCAGCCCCGAGATGTCAAACGCGGCCGCGGCATCCTCGGGCTTTCCGCCCTGCGCGCCAAAGCCGGGTACGAGAAAATACGCCCGGCGCATCCGCGCGCGGAGCGCCTTTGCCTGTTCGGGATACGTCGCGCCGACGACCGCGCCGACGGAGCTGTAGCCATAAGTACCGACAAGCCCGTCGCCGCCGCCCCACGCGTCCACGAGGTCCGCGACTTCCTCATAGACCAGCTTGCCGCTTTGCAGCGCCAAATCCTGAAACTGCCCGGAGGAAGGGTTGGACGTTTTGACGAGCACAAACAGACCGCCGCCGAATTTCTTACAATTTGCAAGAAAGGGTTCGATGCCGTCAATCCCGAGGTATGGGTTGACCGTCAGCGCGTCGGTCTCGAAAGCGCGCTCAGCCGTCTCCCCGCCGACGTCGGTCTCACCCAAGTACGCGTCGGCATACGCGGAGGCGGTCGAGCCGATGTCGTTCCGCTTGCCGTCCGCAATCACGATCAGGCCGCGTTCCTTCGCGTAGAGCGCCGTGCGAAAAAACGCCTCGACGCCCCAGTGTCCGTACTGCTCGTAATACGCGAGCTGCGGTTTTACGACCGGGACGATGTCGTACACGGCGTCGATGATCTGCCTGTTAAAGTGATAAATCGCGTCCGCGGCCGCGCGCGCCGTATCGCCATACGCCTCGCGGGCGACACGCCTGAGGTTTTCCGGCACATAGCGCAGGAGCGGGTCGAGCCCGATCACGGAAGGGTTTTTCGTCGCGATAACCCGCTCGATCAACCTGTCTATAAACAGCATCTGAACCTCCTTTAATTGTATTGTGGTTTTATTCCAGCAGGACGCCCTGCCGCACGACGGGCTTTCCGCCGACGATCGTATACGCGACCGCGCCTTGCAGCGTAAAGCCGCCGAACGGGGAATTTTTGCTCTTGGACAAAAAACGCTCCGGCTCGACCGTATAGCGCCGCTCGGGGTCTATGATCGTGAGGTGCGCGGGCCCGCCCCGCGTGATCGCCCCCGCCCCATCGAGCTTTAGGAGCCGCGCGGGGTTTCGGCTCATCTTTTCCGCGAGCTGCGCGAGCGTCAGCACGCCGGTCAGCACGAGATTTGTATAAGCGAGTCCGAACGCCGTCTCAAAGCCGACGAGCCCCTTTGCGGCGGAGGAAAATTCCACGTTTTTCTCATCGGCGTGGTGCGGCGCGTGATCCGTCGCGATCAGGTCGACCGTCCCGTCCGCGAGTCCCGCCCGGACCGCCGCGACGTCTTTTTCGCCCGCGAGCGGCGGGTTGACCTTCGCGTTCGTGTCATACCCGAGACAAGCCTTGTCCGTCAGCGTAAAATAGTGCGGGCAGGTCTCGCATGTCACACGGACGCCGCGCCGCTTCGCGTCCCGGATCAGATTCACCGAGGCCTCCGTGCTCACATGGGCGATGTGGATCGGAACGCCCGTGTACTCGCTGAGCAGCACGTCCCGCGCGACCTGAACGGACTCCGCGACAGACGGGACGCCCCGCAGGCCGAGCTCGAGCGAAACATAACCCTCGTTCATATCCCCGCCGTCCGCGAGGTCGAGGTCCTCGCAGTGCGAGATCACCGGAATGTCAAACATCTTTGAATACAGCAGCGCCTTTTTCATCAGGGAAGGGCTCGAGACCGGCCTGCCGTCGTCGGAGATCGCGACGGCCCCGGCGAACTTCATCTCCCCGATCTCGGAGAGTTCCTCGCCGCGCTGCCCCTTTGAAACGCTCCCGATCGGCAGGACCTTCACATAGCCCGAGAGTTCGGCCTTGTTGAGGATATATTTGATGATTTCGGCGTTGTCCGTCACGGGCTCCGTGTTCGGCATACACGCGACCGCAACAAAGCCGCCCGCCGCGGCGGAGGCCGTCCCGGTTTCGATGTCCTCCTTATATTCTAAGCCGGGGTCCCGCAGATGGCAATGCGCGTCGACGAGCCCCGGCAAAATCATATGCCCGGTCGCGTCAATCACGTCGACCGCCTGCCCGTGCGCCTCCATCGCGATGCGCTCGCTGATTTCCGTGATCACGCCGTTCTCAATCAAAAGGTCCAGTTTGCCGGAGGGATAAGGCGCTCCCGGCACGCCGGGGCCCGCGTCAGCGTTCACGACCGTCCCGCCTTTGATAATCAGTTTCATGCGCATGACCATTTCCTTTCTGAGAAAGGCACAAAACGGTGTGGATCTCTCGCTCAGCCTTTCTCCTATACCCCATGCCGAAATGGTCATGGGGGAGTGATGAGGGGGATTCCCCTTCATCTGCCTTGAAGGAAGGGGGAATCGGGGGGAACCATAGGGTTCCCCTCGAAAGCATGAAAGTCACGCCCAGCGCCGATGACTTTCATGCGCTAATTTTCCCTCCTTGCCAAAAGGTACAAAATTGCCATTCTGACCGCGACACCGTTTGTGACCTGTTCGTCGATCGCCGAAAAATCCGCGTCGGCGACGGCGCTCGTGAGCTCGACGCCCCGGTTCACGGGACCCGGGTGCATCAGGAGGACGTCGGGCTTTGCGAGCCGGAGCCTGCCCGTGTCGACGCCGAAGAACCGGGAATACTCCCGGATACTCGGAAACAGCCCGCTCTTCTGCCGCTCGAGCTGGAGCCGCAGGGCCATCACGACGTCCGCGCCCGCAACGGCCTCATGCGCCGTTTCAAAGACCGCCGCGCCTGTCCGCTCGATCTCCCGCGGCATCATCGTCGTCGGCCCCGCGAGACAGACGGACGCGCCGAGCTTTTGCAGCGCCCAGATGTTGCTGCGCGCGACGCGGCTGTGCAAAACGTCGCCGACGATCGCGACGCGCAGGCCCTCGATCCGCCCCTTTTTTTCCCGCATCGTAAACAGGTCGAGCAGCGCCTGCGTCGGATGCTCGTCCATGCCGTCTCCGGCGTTCACAACCGAGGCGCGCACATGCTGCGCGAGCAGATGCGGCGCGCCTGAGAGCGGGTGCCGGATCACAAGCACGTCGGTTCCCATCACGTCGATTGTGCGCCCCGTGTCGATCAGCGTCTCACCTTTCGCGACGCTGCTGCCGGAGGCCGTGATGTTCGCGGCGTTCGCGCCCATGTACTTTGACGCGAGCTCAAAAGACAGCCGCGTCCGCGTGCTGTTCTCATAAAAGAGCGTCACAACGGTCTTGCCTTGGAGATGCGGCGTCCGCTTCGTCCCGGCCAGCAGGAGTTTTTTCATGGATTTTGCGGTTTCGAGAATCTCTCCGATCTCCTCCGCGTCCATATCCTTGATCCCGAGCAAATCCTTTTTTTTAAGGCTCATTCCGACGCAATCACCTCGCTTTTGTACGGTCGGCCATCGTGTTGTTTCCATAAAAAAAGGGCTGTCGCCCTTTTGAAAACCCGGTCACGCGTCCCTGTCCATATCCGAAATCGTCACCTGATCGATACCGTCGATCCCGCGCAGCCGCACGTTTACGAGCTCGGTACGCGACGTCGGGACATTTTTGCCCACATAATCCGCCTTAAACGGCAGTTCCCGGTGCCCCCGGTCGATCAGCACGGCGAGCTGCACGAGCTTTGGCCGCCCGAGGTCCATGATCGCCTCAATCGCGGCGCGCGTCGTCCTGCCTGTGAACATCACGTCGTCGACGAGGACAATCTTTTTGCCCGTGATCGAAAAGTCGATCACGGTGTCGTTCACGACGGGGTGGTCGGACAGGAGCGTCAGGTCGTCCCGGTAAAACGTGATGTCGAGGACGCCGACGGGCAGGCTCTCGCGCTCGATCTCCGCGATCCGCTCGGCGATCATTTCGGCCAGCGGGACACCGCGCCGCTGAATCCCGATCAGGGCGAGCCCCTCGACGCCCTGATTGCGCTCGATGATCTCGTGCGCGATCCGGTTGATCGCGCGGTTGATGCTGTTGCCGTCCATGATCTCGGCCTTTTCAATCATTGCCGGTCCCCCCCCTTCGTCGTCTGCAGCTTGAATGTACTTATGCTCTCAGGAACTGTTCAAAAATAACTTGCGCGTTATCGCTTGTCTTTTTGCTCGCATACTTTGTTGTCGTCGCCTTTCATACATATAGTATGCGCGGCTCCTCCGCCTCGTATGCAAGCAAACCATCCTTCACGCTACTCACGCAACTTATTATTTCACAGTTCCTTACGCGCTTCTTTGCTTGTGTACCCGCATGTATTTATCTGTGTGTTCGGTTTCTTCCACCGTTATGCTGCCATCCGGTTGAAGGCGGGCAATCAGAACTAATTTTCCCCTGTATTCGGGGCCGTCCGAACCCGGAGTACCCGGTTCCGGACGGGCGCCGGGCGGTGGATCAAAGACGGCATAATCCGCATAAGGCAAAATATTGCGCCCGCCGCCTAAACCACGGATCGTTTCAAAATCGGTCTGCAATTCGTGCTCAGCTATATATTGGTCAATCGCTTTGTACAGCGGTTCTTTATGTTTTGGGATACTCATTTAAAATCATCTCCAAACTGTTTGTAATTTCCAGAGCCGTCATAAATCACGCTGTTTCTTTGTCCAAACGTCTGCAAAATAACCTTGTCGGCGGGCGACGCTATACGAACTACTTCTCCCCGCCCGGGGTGCGTATGCCCGCTCCATCGGTAACCTTCTTCGCTCATTCTCTTTGCGTCTGCGTCGGTGATTGGCGTATTGTCTCGCGCGAGCCATACTCCGGTAAAGCGTCTAAAATCCTCTGCTGCTTTTTGCTCAGATTCGCGCCCAAAAACTCCACGCTGGAAGGGCTTCCAGTTTGCGGATTTCTCTCGATTGACGACATCTCCGTAATTGTAACACTTCCGTCCGCTCTTTGCAAATTCACAGCTGCGCGGTCTGCGCATGTCAATCGGTTGAATCTCCGAAAAATTTGTTATATAATCCGCTTATCGAAAGATAAGCGTAAATAAAACAGAAACCG
>JAITSR010000451.1 GCA_031287655.1 Clostridiales bacterium | reverse complement strand
ACGACGACCTGTTCAATCGACTGGCGCTTGCCCACGATCACATTCTGAATATTGTCTACGATCCGGGAGATCAGTTCCCCGACCGAAACGCTGGTACTGACAGTGTCTAAAAAACCTTCCTGAATCATGGTTCTGGCGTTCCTTCCTGTGAAAAAGTACACAACCCTCATTATAGCGAATTGCAGGCGGAAATTCCATAGGCGGCTGATCTTTCCGCAAAATTCACAAAACGCTCATAAACGCTCACAAATGCCGATGAACGAAATTGTTTCACATGAAACAATTGCCGCCCGAATCACGGTTCGCAAATCACAGGTCCGGCGTATTGCACGTTACCGTCGCGTCGCCGGAAGGAGAGCATCCCCGCCGGCCGTCGTGTCCGGTAGCCGCGCCTGCGTGCGGCGTTTCGCGGCGGCTGCCGACATCGAAGCCGCGCAAAATGTTTCATGTGAAACATTTTGACGACGCATTTTTCCGGACGGGCAATCCTACGAGCCTAGGAAGCAGAACGGATGCCCGGCGGGGTCGAGCATTACTGTCCAGCGCTTATCATACTGGACCTCGGCCTTTTTGGCGCCACAGGCGACTGCGTGCGCGACGACTTGATCCATCGCCACATCAGTGGGAAGCACGAAATCCAAGTGAAGCATTTGCTGCTGTCCGGGCGGCGCATCCGGCCAAGCGGGCGGCACATAATCGGGGTCTCTTTGAAAGCTGAGCTTTGTCCCGCCGCGCGGCGACTGAATGTCGATCCATTCCTTGTCCTCATAAGTTTTCTCCCAACGGAGCAACTTAACATAAAATGCCGACAATGCCCGAATGTCGATGCAATCGAGTACGACCGAGCGCAATTCGATGGGCTGCGATAATTCTTCCATAAACCCTCCTTTTCGCAATTTTGTTTGCTATTCCTCGTTGTTTTCGGCGGAAAAAAGATCGTTTTCCGATTGCAATAACTCCGTCAGGAACTCGGGGCCGCGCCGATAACAGGTCCGCGCCTCGCACAGTATCGCCTGATAGAACGCGGCCGCGGCTTCCTGCCGATCCGCCGCGATCTGCCGCGCATGTTCTGTGTAGAACTTGTCGTATATCTTTTCGAGTTTATATTTGTACTCCTGCAAAAAAGACGGCGCTTCATGGGGACCGCTGCCGTCCGACACTTTTCCATCCGGCTGCAGACTGTAAATCGGTTCCGAGATTGCCGCCTTATATAGAAATGTCCGGGCGATCCCGATCGCTCCTGTCACGTCGAGCTTGTCCGCGTCAAAAAGAATCTTCGCTTCTATGCTTTCGGGCGGGTGGTCCGAGCGGAAGCGATGTGTCAGGATACATTCCGCGATTTGCCGCGCCGCGGCCTCTTGCCAGCCGTTTTCCCGCAGCCAGTGATACGCCTTTTCACTGCCGACCTGTGCGTGGTCCCGTGTCCGATCGGCGGTCTGGTCCGCGCGGCCGATGTCATGCAGCAGGCATGCGGCGATCAGGGTTCCATAGTCTATGGCGTGCGCCGACTCGCTTCCCGCGATCTCGAGCGCAAGATACAGTACGCGATAGATGTGATCCGTGTCGTGCGCGCCGTCCTCCGACTCCATGCTTTCCCGCATAAATGCTTCAATGCTGTGAAATATCTCTTGATCCATTGGTTCGCGCGGCTCCAATCTCGCTTGAAGAATATCTTTAACGTGAAACAACTATAGCGCAATCGTCTTACCATAACAAGTGCGCGTGCTTTTTTTGCGATCATGAAAATCGCCGTTGACAGGCCGGGGACGCGCGGGGTACAATGAGGTCGGTTCCATTAACGCAGACGGGAGGTTTTCACATGAAAAACTTAAACATTTCTGCTGTCACCCCATTTGACACAACCGGTGAAGCCGGGGCGGAGGGGCTCGCGCGATAGCCAAAAGCGTGCAATGTAGTGTCTATTTTGTAAACGCGCGTATTTTCTCTCATTCCGTCCGCCGCCTTAACCGGAGACGACGGAGGTTCTTATTTTGTTTCAAAAAAAAGAATATTGGCGTAAATTTTTCTCTTTTTACGCGCCGTACAAGCTGCTGTTTACGGCGGATTTGTTTTGCGCGCTTGTTGTAACGGCGGTCTCTCTCGTTTTGCCGCTGTGCGTCCGGTACATCACGCGCGACGTGCTGACGAGTCTGGGGGGCGGTGTCGAATCAATCGCCGCCGGAGTCGGCGTAGGCGGCGGTATAGACGACAAGGTTGCCGTCGTCGACGGCTTTGTGAACGCGCGCGCCGAAATTTTCCGCACGGGGCTATTGATGCTCGGGCTGATCGCCGCGCAAACAGTCGCGGGGCTGTTTTTTGACCATATGGGCCATGATATGGGCGCGCGTATGGAGCGGGATATGCGCAATGAGTTTTTTGCCCATTGCCAGCGGCTGCCCGTGAGCTTTTTTGACCGCCAACGCGTCGGGGCGCTGATGTCGCGCGTCACAAACGACCTTTTGACGCTCGCGGAGCTTTTCCACCACGGCCCGGAGAATTTGGTGATCTATGTTGTGCGATTCGTGGGCGCGCTGATCATCATGTTTCGCGTGAATGCGGGACTTACGCTCGCCGTGTGCGCGTTTTTGCCCGTGATGGCCGCGTACTCGCTGTTCTACATGGGTCGGCTTTCGGCGGCGTACAAGGCCTCGCGGGAATCCCTCGCGGAAGCGGCCGGCACACTGGAGGACAGCCTCGCCGGGATCAGGACCGTCAAGGCGTTCGCGGCGGAGGAGACGGAACTCGTAAAATTTCGCACGGCAAACGAGCGCTTTTACCGGAGCCGCTCCGCGATCTATAAGCATGAGGCGCGCTACTACACCGGCCTCGAATACTTTTTTGGCGCGCTCGTGACGGCCTCCGTGACGATCTTCGGCGCGCTGTGGATTTTGAACCAGTCGATCGACGCCGCGGACTTTATTGCGTTTTTGCTCTATGTCGGCTACTTGATCGACCCGATTCCGCGTCTCGCGCAAATCATCGGGCAGTTTCAGGACGGCATGGCCGGTTTCGCGCGTTTTATGGAGGTGATGGAGACAGAGCCGGAGCCGACGGAGGGCCTTGGCGCGGCGTATGCGCCCGTGACGGCCTCCGCGCAAGCGTCCGCACCGGCGTCGGCAGCTGCGCTTGCTTCTGTGCCTTCCCCGGAAAGCTGCGAAGGTCGCGTCGCCTTCTGCGGCGTCGGTTTCCGGTATGGGGAGGATCGGGATTTTACGCTGCGCGGGCTCACATTCCAAATCGAGCCGGGGGAGACTGTCGCGCTGACGGGCGCGTCCGGGATCGGCAAAACGACGATCTGCTCATTGCTTCAGCGCTTTTATGAGCCGAGCGAGGGCTGTATTACGCTCGACGGCGCGGACATTCGCCGCTATCCGCCGCGCGCGCTTAGGCGGCTGATCGGCGTCGTGCAGCAGGATGTCTATCTGTTTTCCGGGAGCGTGCGCGAAAATATCCGCTACGGACGCCCCGACGCGACGGACGCGGAGGTCGTGGAAGCCGCGAAACGCGCGTATGCCGACGAGTTTATCAGACGTCTGCCCGATGGCTATGACGCGGACGTCGGGCAGCGCGGCGTGCGCCTTTCGGGCGGGCAACGCCAGCGGATTTCGATTGCGCGGGTGTTGCTTGCGAGCCCGCCGATCCTGATCTTTGACGAGGCGACGAGCGCGCTCGACGACGAGAGCGAGCGTCTTGTACAGGAGGC
>JAITSR010000263.1 GCA_031287655.1 Clostridiales bacterium | reverse complement strand
GTGTCCCGCCCTTCGTTCGCCGCGCTCTCGTACACCTCGTCGATCGTGCCTTTCATATAGAAGTGGTTCTCCGAAATATGGTCCGTCTTGCCGTCGATGATCTCTTTAAAGCCGCGGATCGTCTCCTTGACCGGGACGTATTTGCCCTTATAGGAACTAAATTCCTCGGCGACAAAAAAGGGCTGCGACAAAAACCGCTGAATTTTGCGCGCGCGGTAGACGATTTGCTTGTCCTCCTCCTGCAGGTCGTCCATGCCGAGGATCGCGATGATGTCCTGAAGCTCGCGGTAGCGTTGGAGCGTTTCCTTGACGCGGCCTGCGATCTCATAGTGCTCCGCGCCCACGATGTCCGGCGTCAAAATGCGCGAGGTCGACGCGAGCGGGTCGACCGCGGGGTAGATTCCCATTTCAACAATCGCGCGGGAGAGCACGGTCGTCGCGTCGAGATGCGCGAACGTCGTCGCGGGGGCGGGGTCCGTCAGGTCGTCCGCCGGGACGTATACCGCCTGCACCGATGTAATCGACCCGTTTTTTGTCGAGGTGATGCGCTCCTGCAGACTGCCGACCTCATTTGCGAGCGTCGGCTGATAACCGACCGCGGACGGGATGCGCCCGAGCAGCGCGGAGACCTCGGAGCCGGCCTGAATGAAGCGGAAGATGTTGTCGATAAAGAGCAGCACGTCCTGCCCCATCACGTCGCGAAAATACTCGGCCATCGTGAGCCCCGTCAGCGCGACGCGCATCCGCGAGCCCGGCGGCTCGTTCATCTGCCCGAACACGAGCGCGGTCTTTTCAATCACGCCCGAGTTCCGCATCTCGCCGATCAGGTCGTTGCCTTCGCGGGAGCGCTCACCGACGCCCGTAAACACGGAGTAGCCGCCGAGTTCGGTCGCGATATTGCGGATCAGCTCGAGGATCAGCACGGTCTTGCCGACGCCCGCCCCGCCGAACAGGCCGATTTTGCCGCCCTTGGGATAGCACGCGAGCAGGTCGAGCACCTTGATCCCCGTCTCCAAAACTTCGGTCGCGGCCTCCTGATCCTCAAAACGCGGCGGCTGCCTGTGGATCGGCATCGTCTCCTTCGCCTCGATTGGCCCGCGCCCGTCCACCGGTTCGCCGAGTACGTTTACAACGCGGCCGAGCGTCGCGTCCCCGACGGGCGTCCGGATCGGGGCGCCCGTGTCGAACGCGGCCATCCCGCGCACGAGACCGTCGGTCGAGGCCATCGACACGCAGCGCACCGCGTTCCCGCCGATGTGCTGCATGACCTCGCAGATGATCCTCTTGCCGTCGTGCTCGACCGACAGCGCGTTGAACAGGTCGGGCAGCGCGGCCCCCTCGTCAAAGCGGACGTCGACGACCGGCCCGATGATCTGCGTGACTTTCCCGAATTTTTCCGCCATACCCATCTCGCTCCTTGACATCTTTTGTCATATCCGTTTTGCCTTTCATTCACTCCGTGGGGATACCGCTGACGATCTCGGTGATCTCCTGCGTGATCATCGCCTGCCGCGCGCGGTTATAGCGCAGCGAGAGGTCCGAGATAATGTCGTCCGCGCTCTTTGTCGCGCTGTCCATCGCGAGCATCCGCGCGTGCTGTTCGCTGGTATAGGCCTCGACGAGCGCGGCGTACACGATTCCCTTCACATAGTGCGGCGTCAGGCTGTCGAACACCTCCGCCGGCCCCGGTTCATACTGGATTGAGTCGTATTTTTTCACCTGAGTCTCCGAAACGTCCGCAAACTGCTCCGGCGTCAGCGGCAGCAGCGGGATCAGCATGGGCTCCTGCTTGATCGCGGAGTCCATTCGCGTACAGATAATAAAAGCCTCCCGGTACTTTCCCGTCAGGTAGCGCTCGATCAGAATATCCGCAATGTCCCGCGCGCGGATCAGGTTCGGGTTCATTACGGGGAACCGAAATTCCGGATCGAGCGAAAAACCGGCGCGCTCCGCGCGGCTCCTGCCCATAAAGCCCGCCATCAGCACGTCCGTGCCGGCTTTATCAATGCGTTCCTCCATAAACCGGATCAGGTTGTGGTTATACCCCCCGGCCATGCCCTTGTCCCCGCCGACCGCAAAGCAGAGCGACCGCTTGACCGAATCGCGGCGCTCCGTAAAAGGGGAATCCGCGGCGGGCGCGCCGCGCGCGGCCAAAATTTCCGCGATCGTGCGCTCCACACGGTCAAAAAACGGCTGGACGGCGTCGAGCTGCAGCTTTGCGCGCTTTGACTTGGACGCGGAGATCAGGTACATCGCGTGCGTGACCTGTCTTGTGCTCCGCACGCCGCCCGCCCGGTTTTTCAGTTCGTTCAGATTCGGCACTTCGTTTGACCTTCCCTTTCAGAGCTTTGCTTCCGCAGCCGGTCAGCGGCGGCGGACCTGTCGCCCGCGGCGCGCGTCCGCCCGCGGCACGCGGCGTTCAGTGCCACGTCTTTTTGTATTCCGCGATCGCCCGCGAGAGGTTCGCGCCGTTCTCATGCGAAAAAAGCCCGGTCGACGCGATTTTTTGGACATCGTCGGCGTATTTTTCCTTCACATAGGCCAGAAAGCCGAGGTTGAACGCCCGGACGCGCGTGAGCGGCACGTCCATCAACCCCTTGCCCGTCGCGAGGAACAGCAGGATCACCTGTTCTTCCATCGTGTACGGCGCGTTGACGGGCTGCTTTAAGGACTCGAGGATGCGCTCGCCCTGTGTCAGCTTGTCCTGCGTCGACTTGTCGAGGTCGGAGCCGAACTGCGCGAACACCTGCAGCTCGCGGTACTGCGCAAGGTTCATGCGCAAAGAGCCCGCGACGGTTTTCATCGCCTTGGTCTGCGCCGAGCCGCCGACGCGCGAGACGGAAATGCCGACGTTGATCGCCGGGCGCTGGCCCGAGAAGAACAGGTCGGACTGCAAATAGATCTGCCCGTCCGTGATCGAGATCACGTTTGTCGGCACATACGCCGAAAAGTCGCCGGCCTGCGTCTCGACGATCGGCAGCGCGGTGATCGAACCGCCCCCGAGCTCGTCGGAGAGCCGCGCCGAACGTTCCAAAAGGCGCGAATGGAGGTAGAACACGTCGCCGGGGTAGGCCTCGCGGCCCGGCGGTCTCCGAAGCAGCAGGCTCATCGCGCGGTATGCGACCGCGTGCTTTGAGAGGTCGTCGTACACGATCAAAACGTCCTTGTGCTGCGCGTACATAAATTCCTCGGCGATCGCGCAGCCCGCGTAGGGCGCGATATACTGCATAGACGCGGGCTCGCTCGCGGGGCTGGACACGACTGTCACATGGTCCATCGCGCCGAATTTGCGCAGCGTCTCGACAAGCGAGGCGACGGACGAGGTCTTTTGGCCGATCGCGACATAGACGCAAAGTACGCCCGTGTCTTTTTGATTGATGATCGTATCGATCGCGACGGATGTCTTGCCGGTCTGACGGTCGCCGATGATCAGCTCGCGCTGCCCGCGCCCGATCGGGACCATCGCGTCGATCGCGGTGATGCCCGTCTGCATGGGCGTTGAGACGCCTTTGCGGTCGTTGACGCCCGGCGCAGGGTACTCGACGGGCCGTTTACGCGAGTATTCGATCGGGCCTTTGCCGTCGAGCGGGTTTCCGAGCGGGTCCACGACCCGCCCGATCAGACCGTCCCCGACCGGCGCCGAGACCATCTCCCCCGTGCGGCTCGCGGCGCTCCCCTCCCGGATGCCGCGGTCGTCCCCCATCAGCACGCAGCCGATGTTGTCCTCCTCGAGGTTGATCGCCATGCCGCAGGCGCCGTTTTCAAAGCGGAGCAGTTCGCCGCTTTTGCAGTCTGCGAGTCCGTAGACCCGCGCGATGCCGTCGCCGACGGAGATCACACTCCCGGTCTCGCTCGTCTGCGGAGCGAGGCCGTAGCGCTCGATCTGTTTTCTGATGATGGAACTGATTTCTTCCGGACGCGTCACCATGTCCCTGTCCCTTTTCTATTACATAATATACATAATAACTCTTTCGGAGTTTATAACACCCGTTCATGATGTTACGGCGGCCGAGAGCAGCTTTGAGAGCTCCGCGAACCGCCCTTTGAGCGTGTCGTCGATCCGCGTGTCGCCGATTTGCACGCAGATGCCGCCAAGGAGCGAGGCATCGACGATATTTTCCGCTTCCGCCGCCGCGGCCCCGTATTGTCTGCGATATTTTTCCAAAAGAACGCCGACGGTTTTGTCGTCGAGTCGTTCGGCCGAACGGATCACAACACGCAGCAGATTCCTGTGCCTCGCCTTGGCCTTTTGGTATTCGTCGGCGATCGCGGGCAGAAGGCCCAGTCTCCCCTTGTCGGCAAGCAGGCGTAAAAAGCGCGCGAGCAGCGAATCGCAGTCGTCAGTCGGCTCATTGGCCCCAAGCGCGAGCAGGAGCGTTTCGGCGCGGACGCGCGCGGCGACGGCGGGGTTCAGCAGGAAACCGCGCAGCTCCGCGCTCCGCGAATACAGCCGCCCGAGCGCGAGCAGCGCGGCTTCGGCGGCGTCCGCATCTCCGGACGTTTGTGAGAGCGAGAGCAGCGCCTCGGCGTATCTGGCTTCAACAGCGCCCATATCCTCCTCCTACGATTTATTCAGCGGTTGACGTGTTCGCAATCGTCCAACCTGTTACTCGATTTGATCGCGCAAAAAATCGTCGACGAGCGCGCGATTGCGTTCGGAGTCCATGTTGGCCGAGACGACCTTGGACGCCGCGCAAATCGCGAGCGCCGCGACCTGCTCCGCGGCCGCTCGATACGCCTCGGCGCGCTCCCGCTCGATCAACTCCCGCGCGCCCATGACGATCCTGGCA
>JAITSR010000318.1 GCA_031287655.1 Clostridiales bacterium | reverse complement strand
ATCTTCATTTCTCCGACATAGCGGCTGAGTTTCCTTTTATCATTCACCATCAACGGGTTCCTTGTCGAGTATTTCCAAACAATAAGCCCGAAGTACGGGAACATCATCTTTGATTGTGTCCCACATAATTGCAATATCAAAATGAAGATAATTATGCGCGGCAATGTTTCTCATAGACTTTATCTGCTGCCACGGCACACCCGAGTAGGCGGTCTTCACTTCTTCTGATAAAGCGGTGACCAACTCTCCAATTTGCAGTATGCACATACCAATAGCATTGCGCGGTGTTGACAGCATCTGTATCCGATTAAGGTTTAATTGATACTCTTTCACTGCCAAGATCGCCTCATCACAGTATTTGACAATTTTATTCAATAATACGGCATCTCTATTCTTCATATATGACCACCTCTTCTATTGGCGTTTCACTTAAAAAAGCGTCATGCAACGAATCATAGGTCAACACATCAACGTGTACGCCCAATGCATCTTCCAAGTCGGCCACCAGTCCGGCATATTGCCACAACCCCTTTAGCGATCCTTTGTCAATTAACAAATCCACATCGCTATCTTCATGTGCCGTATTTTTGGCCAGAGATCCAAATACAGCAATCTTTCTAATTCCGTACTGTTTGGCAATCGGGACGACTTTTTGGGATATAGATTGAATACTAATCACGCGTCTTCCTCCTATGATCATCTGAGCGTTACATCAAATCTTGATTTTGCGCCTGCAAGGCGCCGCGCCAAGACGGGCTCGCCGGAACAAACCAATTATAGTACATTGGCGTGGGCGGTACAACGAAAACTTTTTGGCGTAAGGGCAATTGTAGGCGACAGGGCAACTGTGTGAGCAGCGGGGTGGCAGGACAATTGTGTGAGCGTCGGGCGACTGTGTGGGCGGCGGGGCGGCGTTATCGGCGCTCGAGCAGCGCGACGGTTTCGACGTTTGCGGTGCGCGCGAACAGGTCGACGGGGCGCACGGTCAAAATATGGTACGGCCCCGCCGCGCAGAGGCGCGCAAGGTCGCGCGCGAGCGTCTGGGGCTCGCAGGAGACATACACGATCCTGCGAGCCCCAGACACGGCCAGCGCGTCGAGGACCTCCGGCGCGCAGCCCTTGCGCGGCGGGTCGAGTACGACGAGATTCGGGCGGATGCCGTCCCTGCGGAGGCGCGCAAGACAGACTTCCGTGCGCTCCGCGAGGAAGGTCGTATTTTTGATGCCGTTCCGCGCGGCATTTCGCGCGCGTCCGCGACCGCGGTCTGCGAGACCTCGACGCCGATTACATTGTCCGCGCCGCGCGCGAGGCACAGGGAGATCGAGCCGACGCCGCAATAGAGGTCGAATACGGTGTCGGCGGGGGTCACGCCGGAGAGCGCGAGGATTTGATCACAGAGGCGCTCGGCCATTCGCGTGTTCACTTGAAAAAAAGCGGCGGGCGAGATCGAAAAAGAAAGCCCCGACAGCGTGTCGCGGATCGTCGGGTCCCCCGCGGCAAGGGAGAGCTTTGCGCCGAGCGCGGGGCGCTTTCTCGCGCCGCGCGGGATCGGGTTGTGATTGACGGTAAGCGAGCGCAGACCGGGGACCGCGCAAAAAAGGCGGTCGGCCAGCGCGCCGAGGCCGCGGAGACGCCCCGTCTGAGACACGAGGACGACCATCACCTCGCCGGTGTGCTCGCCCGTGCGGATCACGATGTCCGTAAGCTCCGCGGGTCCTATCCCGAACGCGCCGATCCACGCGGATATTTCCCTCAGGATCAGCGCGCCGCCCGGCTTTTGCAGCAGGCAGTCGTCAACGCCGACGACCGTGTGCGAGCCCGCCGCAACAAAGCCGATCGCGGACGGCGAGACCGCGTATTGGCCCTTGTTGCGGTAGCGCGGCGAAAAATCCGCGCCGTCGGGGCCAAAGTCTCCGAGAACATCCGCGACCCCGACGTCTTGAAATCCGCCGACGCGTTCGAGCGCGTCCGCGACGAGCTTTTGTTTGTATTCGAGCTCCCGCCGATAGGACATGTGCATGAGCGCGCAGCCCCCGCACCGGCCAAACAGCGGACAGGCGGGCGCGGTCCGCTCCGGCGCGGCATCCGTCAACTCAACCAGCTCCGCCGCCGCGTAGGAGGCGTACGCCTTTGTGACGCGGACGCGGGCCGTCTCACCCGGAAGCGCGCCGCGCACAAACGTGACGAGCCCGTCGATCGAGGCGATACCCTCTCCCCCGCCGCCGAGTCTTTCGACGCGGACGTCGTATTCCCTGCCGACTAAATCCGCGGGGCTCATCGGCGGTCCGCCCGACAAAGGTCCGGAACGGTCATATGCATCATATATGTCACCAAATTTTCACGCGCTCCTCCGGCGGGAGATACATGCCGTCGCCCGGCTCTGCGCCAAACGCGTCGAAGAATTCCTCAAACGTTTGGAACGTCTTGTTGACGCGCGCCTTTCCGGGACTGTGCTCATCGTATTTTATCGCGCCCTCCAGCATCGCGCGCGTCTGCGTACCCGCCCATATCTGTGCGGCGTGCGTAAAGAACAGCCGATAATCCGGGTCCTTTACCTCTTTTTCCAGCGTTTCCAACGCGCAGCCCACGCCGCCGAGGTCGGCCGTATTCTCGCCGAGCGTCGACTCCCCGTTTAACGTAAGGCCGGGCGCGACCTCATAGCCGTCGTAGTGCCGGATCACGGCTTTGCAAAGCTCGTCAAACTTTTGCTTATCGGACTCCGTCCACCAGTCGGCCTCGTTGCCGAGCTCGTCAAACTTGGAGCCGTTGACGTCGAACGCGTGCGTTATTTCGTGCGCGATGACCCATCCGATTCCGGCAAGATTCTGTTCCCGTTTCGCACCCAAGCTGTAAAACGGCGCCTGCAAAATCGCCGCTGGGAACATAATCTCGTTCATCTGCGGATTGTAAAAAGCGTTGACCTCAAAGGAGTGCAGCCGCCATTCCCGCCTGTCTGCGGTGGTCCCCTGCTTTCGGGCGTCCTGCGCGAGTTTGCCCAGATTAATTGCCGCCAGATTGCTAAAATAGCTGCCGCCGTCCGCCGTCGAGCGAATGTCCACGAGGTCCAACAAATCGTCCTCTCTGTCCGGCCCGCCGATTTTGACCATCATCGTATCCAGTTTCTTGATCGCCATCTGTTTTGTGTCCTCGCTCATCCAATCCTGCTCCAGAAGGCGCGACCGATAGTAGTAAAAGAAGCCGTCGATCATTGTCATCACGTCGTGAAACGCTTCGTAGGAGAAGTAGAGTTTGACATACTCGTCGTCAAAAAACCTTGGCAGGTTGTCCTTGAGCGCTATTCTCGCGGTCTCCTCGGTCCCCCAAGTCGTCCGATATTCCGACATCGCGTCGATAAAATCCTGACTCAGCATATCGCCGTAATCCCGCAGAAGGGTATACTTCACATAGGCTTTGAGCGACTCGACGTTTGCGCCGATATACAGCTTTGACAGCGCCGTCAGCACATATTCGGCCCGCGTGGAGACGATATAGGCCGCTTCCTCTTTTAAGCCCGACGCCGCGTACAGCGTCGTAAGATCGGCTTCCGGCAGCAGACTTTGCAGCTTTTCCATCGTGTACGGCTCATAGGCGTCCTCGCTCCCCTTGGCCGCCTCTGTCGCCGCGGCGAGCGCGATCGAGACTTCCATCGCCGACCTGACGCTCTTTGCGGGGTCCTTGTCGCCCGCCAAAGCAAAGAGTTTTTCCACACATTTGCTGTACGCCACCGTCGTTTCCGAGTCGATCGTCTCGTCC
>JAITSR010000301.1 GCA_031287655.1 Clostridiales bacterium | reverse complement strand
ACTAAAATCCACTTCTTCATACTTATGACCCCCCCTATGCCGAATTTCCGGTGTGCGGCGCAGCCGCCCCGCGCTCATAACGCACGCGCTGTCATCATATCACGCGCGCCGCCAACATTTGAGGCCGCGCTAAGACCGGGGCTCCGGGCCGCCTATACCGATTCGAGCGGGGCGCGTACAAAAAGCGCTGACGCTGGCGCGCGCCTAACGCGTTCACCCCTTCACGGCGCCTGCGCTGATTCCCGCGATAAAGTATTTTGAGAAAAACAGGTATACGACGATGACCGGCACGGTCAGGATCACGAGCCCGGCTGTCAGCACGCCGTAGTTGGACGTAAACTGGGATTGAAAATTGATCAGCCCCAAAGGGAGCGTCTTGAGCCGGTCGTCCTTCACCACGATCAGCGCCCAGTAGAACTCGCTCCACACGCCGTTGAAATTGTAGATTACAAGCGTCGCGAGCGCGGGGACGATCAGCGGCAGATCGACGAGCAGCATAATATCAAAGACCCCCGCGCCGTCAATACGCGCCGCCTCGTCCAGCTCTTGGGGCAGCGCCCTTATAAAGTTCGTAAGGATATAGGTCCCCATAATCAGTCCGCCCGCCGCGTAGGGCAGGATCAGCGCCCACCGAGTGGACATCAGCCCCATGTTTTTGATCGTCATGTAGTTTGGCACGGTGGTCATCTCGGAGGACACAAACATGCCCATCAGGATAATCGGAAACAGGATCTTCGAGCCCCACGGCTTTAGCTTTCCAAAGCTATAACTCGCAAGGACGATGATCCCCATCTGAATTGCAAGCGCGGCAAACGTGGTGACGACGCTGCTGAACAGGTACTTTCCCACTTTGCCGACCGTCCACGCCGTTATATAATTCTGCGGTTCAAAGGACGAGATGCCAAAAGGGTTGAGGATCACATCCGTGTTGACCTTCAGGGAGGTCAGGAGCACGAAGAACAAGGGATAGATCACAAAGACCGCAAAGATCGCCAAAACAGCGCCTTGGGCGATTTTACCGAAAGAAAAGCCCGCTCCGCTCTTGCCCATGCCAACCTCCCCGCGCTCTCGCGCCCCGCCATTTCCTTGCGTTCCTCCGTGCCGCCGTTTCCCCGCACCGCACAGGCGCATCCCCGCCGCGGCCTACAAATTCGCTTCGCTCAGCTTTCCTCCCGCTGCGCCAAAATTCTGCGGAATACCAGCATCGTCATAACGACAATCAGAAACAGCACGATCGACATGGCCAGCGCGCGCCCGAATTTGAAACTCTGAAAAGCCGTTTCCATGATCCACATACTGACGACTTTCGTGTGCGTTCCCGGTCCGCCCGCCGTCAACAGATAAAAGATGTCAAACGCGCGCAGACAGCCGGTAATCGATAAAATGAAGTTGATTTCCGTCGCGCCGCGCGTGAGCGGGAAATAAAAATAGCGGATTTGCGCCCAACGGCCCGCCCCGTCGATATACGACGCCTCAAGCATCTCTTTTGGAATGTCGAGCATCGACACATAGTATAGGACCATCGTAAAGCCCGCGTAGCGCCAAGTGTTCGTAAAAATCACGGACCCGAGCGCCGTCGCCTGCTCCGCCGTCCACGCGTGCGTCAAGCTGTCAAGGCCGACCGCCCGCAGCAATTGGTTCAACAAACCGTAGTCCGGTGTATAGATGTAGCGCCACATCACGGAGATCGCCGCGGCGGGGATAATGACGGGCAGATACAGAGAAACCTTAAAAAACGTCTGCCAACGCGCCGTCAGATTAATCACCAGTACAGAAAGGAAAAAACCCACCGTCGTCTGTATTGTCGTCGCAATGACCGCGTAGCGTGCGTTCACAGACATCGCCCTCCAGTATTCGGGCATATCCGTGAAGATGCGCACATAGTTGTCCCAGCCGATGAAGCGGTATTCGCCCGTCATGCCGGACCAATTCGTAAAACTCTTGACAACCGATTCGACGATCGGCGCAAACATAAAAACGCCGAGCATGATCGCGACCGGAATCAAAAACACATAGCCAAGAATCTTGCGTTTGACTTCAAACGAAGGGGGGCGGCGCATATTCAACACTTCCTCTGTCTATGGCGTTTTGGCGTTTGTTGTTTAATTATTTTATTGCTCCGCGTCCTCGATCGCACGGCGCGTGGCATCCCCGACGTTCTTTTCAAATTCCTCCGCCGTCATCGTGTCGCTCGTCATATAGTCGACAAACGCCTGCGCCCTGAGATCGCCCAAGTTGCCCGTGTTGTAGTCCGCCACCACGCGGTACTGACCGGAGCGCGCGAATTGTTCGGCAAACGACTGCTGCAGGTTGTCTTTATACTCAATGCCGCTCACCGCGACGACGCTGTATTCCTCGTTGCCCCAGACCGTCATGGCTTCCTTGGAGGTAAAACCTTTTAGGAAGGCCGCGCAGGCGTTGGGGTATTTGGAGCCTGACCACGCGCCCCAACCGTCGCCAAAACCGGCGGAGGTAAAGAGCGTCTGGTCGCAAGCGGCGGGCGCGGGCCACATGAAGGAGCCGAGCTCGTAATTCCCGGTCGCGGCGTTCATTTCCCGCAGCGCGACCAGCTCGTTGTTGTTGCAAAGCAGCATCGCGGAGCTGCCGTTAAAGAACACGGTCTGTCCTTCCTCGCGCTCAATGCCGAACGGGCTTGTGCCAAAGTAACCGGCCTTGTACCATTCCTTCATAATTTCGCCGCTCTGGGCGTAAAGGCCGCCCCAATCGACGACGCGGTTGGTCAGGCGCTCCGGATCCTCAATGCGCCCCGCCATGTAGACAAGGTGGTCAAAGATTCTGCCGCGGGCGGACTCCATCTGGAAGCCATTCGGCTTGCCCGGGGCGCAGATCGGAATGACGTCGCCCTTCGCGAGGATCTTGTCCATCAGTTCGACCAGTTCCTCCTGCGTATTTGCCTCCGTCCAACCGTTCTCATCGAACATGGTTTTGTTGTAGATCAGGAAAACGCCGGTGCCGCGCAGCGGAATCCCCATGATTTTCCCTTCCGTATTCGCGTAGGATTTCAGGGCGTCCTCATTGATAAAGCTGTTTTTCCATTCCGGGTCGGCGGCAAAATACGGGTCCAAATCCAAAAGCAGGCCGATCTGGTCGTATCCCGGGACCTGACTGTTCCATTGAAAGAATACGTCGTACATCTCGCCCGACGCTGACGCCGTTTGGATCGTTTTCGTGGCTTCGTTCCACGGCGTTACGTCCACGCTGATCTCCATGTCATAGGTCGCCTTGATGATATTGATCGACTTGTCGATCGCGTTCTGATGCTCGGGATAAATGTGTAAAAAGCGGACGTTGGCGCCTTCTTCCACGCCCAAACCGGCCGCGGCGAGCGGGTCTGCGCCATTTGCGGGCGCCGCAGCCGCCGCTGTCGTCGTCGCCGGGTCTGCCCCTGCCGTCGTCTCCGCGGGCGCCGTTGTAGTTGCGGCGGAAGCTGCCGTCGTCGTCGCGGCCGCCCCTCCGGTCGCCCCTCCGCCGCACGCGGATGCGAACAGCAGGAGCGCGGCCAACGCCAACGCGAGGCGCGGCAACGCGCGCAGTTTCATATTCCCAAAGTTCCTGTGTGTGTTCTGTTTTTTCATTTCTCTTCCCCTTTTTTCCCCTCTGCCTAATTTTTGGAACCCTCAGAGGTTCCCTGTCATTCGTTTTCACAGTATATCGCCTTCGCGAAACGCTTGTCAATATCGCTGCGGTTATCGTCGCGGTTATCTGCAGCGGCTTTCCGTTGCTTCCGTATGCCGTTTTTGATATACTTTTATGATTGGAGGTGCAGACAGATAACATCTGAACATATACGAAAACTGCTCGCCGAAGGCGAGAGTATTGCGGTTGAGTTTAAGGAGTGTGTGAACGAAC
>JAITSR010000100.1 GCA_031287655.1 Clostridiales bacterium | reverse complement strand
CGTCCGCGGACAGCATGTAGGAGCGCGAGAGGCATCGGCGCAGCGCGATGTCGGTGTAATGGTCCGTCGTCAGATCGCAGAGGTACGCGATGAAATTTTCAAAGAGCTTCGACTCCGCGCCGGTGTTGCCTGCGCTGCCGGTCTCCTCCTTGTCGGTCAGCACACATACGCAGGTGCGCTTTGGGATTCCGGCGCCATACAGCCCTTTGCCGCCGCCCTTGGCCTCGGTGTTCCCGATGTCCGTGAGCGCGCGTACCGCCGCGTAGGCGCAGCTGCGGTCGTCATGCCCATACGCGCCGATCATGCTCCGGTCGAAACCGACGTCCCGCGCCTTTGACGCCGGCACGATCTCAAGCTCCGCGCTCGCAAAATCCTCCTCGACGATGCCATACGCGTCGTTCAGGAGCTTTAACAGATTCAGCTTGACCTTTTCCTTCACCTTGTCGTCCGGGTATGGGATCGTGCCCGCGAGCACGTTGAGCCCCTCGCCCGGGATCACCTCCGACGCCTTCTTTTCCATCTGAATACGCGCAAGATGCGGCAGAAGGTCCGTGATCGTGAACACGGGGTCGCTCGCCGCCTCGCCAATGCAGACCTCGACGCGCTCGCCGCTCGTTTTGATGATCACGCCGTGCAGCGCGAGCGGGATCGTGACCCACTGATACTTTTTGATTCCGCCGTAGTATTGCGTGTCCAACATCGCAAAGCCCGTGTCCTCGTAGAGCGGGTTTGTTTTTAAGTCGATCCGCGGGGAGTCGACATGCGCGCCGACAATGTTGACGCCCTCGGCGACCGGGTTCTTTCCGATGATCGCAAAAATCAGCGATTTGCCGTGGATATTCTGATACACTTTTGTTCCGGGAGTCAGCTTCGTGTTGGAATCAAACATCTGTTCGATGTCCTGATAGCCGTTTTTTTCGAGGATTTCCCGGCAGCGGGCCGAAAATTCACGTTCCGTCTTGCCGCCGTCGAGCATGGTCTTGTACGATTCCGCAAATCGCGTGACCTCGCCGCGCGTGCGCTCGTCGGCCGTCTCCCAGCAGCTTTTGAGTTCAAACGACAGCTTCTCCGAAAGGAGCTGGCCCTGTGTTTTCTTTGCGTCCTCCGCAGCTTTTACCGCGGCGGCCTTTGCCGCCGCCCCCGCGCGGCCGCGCGGCTTACCGGCGCCCTGTTTTTGTTCCGCCATGTGACCCTCCAAAACATAATAGAATAAGTGGCCTGACATACGATAAATAATAAGTGGTATGAGTAACAAGTCAGATCGCCGCGATTCCCCTCCGACGGAGGGGAATCGTTCTCATGCCTGACCTGTTACAATTGTGAAAATCATAATATATTTATTCGCGCAAGTCAAATTGACATGCCGCGCCCGTCGTGGTAAAATCATTGGCGATATTGGGATGTAGCCAAGTTGGTAAGGCACCAGACTTTGACTCTGGCATCCGTAGGTTCGAGTCCTGCCATCCCAGTTTCCCACAATCGGAGCGTCGTGAGCGGCGGCTCCGATTGATTTTTGATAAAGGAACGGTGGCCGCAATATGAAAACAATTGGGATGATCGGCACGGGCAATATGGGTTCGGCCCTGATTTACGGAATGCTGCGCAGTCGGCTCACGGCGCCGGAAAACATTCTTGTGTTCGACACGGACATAAAAAAGTGCGGGGCGCTCGCAAAAGAGACGGGCATCCTTGTCGCGCGTGACAACGCGGAGCTCGTCGAGCGCTCGGACGTCGTGATCCTCGCGGTCAAACCCGGCGTCGCCCCGGCGGTGCTGGAGGGGCTTTGCGCGCAGTTCTCGCAGGAGAAGCTCCTGATCTCGATTGTGCTCGGCCTTTCGCTCGAGCGGCTCTCAAAGCTGACGGGCGGGCGCGCGCGCTATGTGCGCTGTATGCCGAACACGCCCGCGCTCGTCGGCGAAGGCATGACCTGTATCGCGGCGGGCGACGGGGTTACGGAGGGCGACAGGGCTTTTCTTGAAAGCCTCGCGTCTTCGGTCGGCAAGGCCGAATTTCTGTCGGAAGCGGCGCTGGGCAAGGTCACGGCGCTGACCGGGAGCTCCCCCGCGTATATCTTTGTGCTGATCGAGGCGATGGCCGACGCCGCCGTAATCTCCGGCCTGCCCCGCGACACCGCGTACCGGCTCGCGTCACAGGCCGTGCTCGGTTCCGCGAAGATGGCGCTCGAAACCGGGCGGCACCCCGGCGAACTGAAGGACATGGTCTGCTCCCCCGCCGGGAGCACGATCGAGGCGATCCGCGTACTCGAGGCAAAGGGATTTCGGAGCGCCGTGATCGAGGCGATGCAGGCCTGCGACCGGCGCGCGGACGAGATTTCAAATGGCGCTTGACGTACAGGCAGAGTCCGGCAAAAGCCGCGGCAAGCGCGTCGAGATTTACACGGACGGCGCATGCTCCGGCAACCCCGGTCCGGGCGGCTGGGCCGCCCTGCTGTTGTACAAGGGCCGCCGAAAGGAGATTTCGGGCTTTGAGGACGGCACGACGCACAACCGGATGGAACTGCTCGCCGCAATACGCGGACTCGAATGTTTAAAAGAGCCGTGCGAGGTCTCGCTTTACTCGGACAGCGCGTATCTGGTGAACGCGTTCCAAAAAGGCTGGGTGGACCGCTGGATCGCAAACGGCTGGCGGCTCTCCGACAAGAAAACCGCGGCAAAAAACGCGGATTTGTGGCAGAGCCTCGTCGCGTTGCTGCAAAAACACAGCGTCGCCTTTGTGAAGGTGCGCGGCCATGCCGACAACGAGCACAACAACCGCTGCGACGCGCTCGCGACCGGGGAGATCGCCGCCCGGCGCAAATTTGAAACAAATGTTTGACAAATCCCGACTCGATCTGTATAATAAGAACAGTTTTGTGTAGAGTTGGCGGAAAGGACTGGTCACTCATTTGCGAAAACTGACAATGGCAAAAGTCGGGCTCGTGTTGGATTACGTCAACGAGCATATTGAAGAAAACGGTTTCGCCCCCTCTGTGCGGGAAATCTGCGAAGCGCTCGGATATAAATCCACGTCGACCGTTCATATCTATCTGAAAAAGTTGGAGGCGGACGGCAGGATTATCAAATCCCCGTCAAAACCGCGCACGCTGCGGGTCATACAACCTCCGTCACATGCCGACGCGGGCGGCGCATACGGCGGCGCCGACAATGGCATGGACGGCGTACACGGCGGCGCGGTCGTCAGCCGTATGGCCGCGCCGGGCCTCGAAGCGGACAGGGCCGGAACCGCGGCCGCGCGCGCAACGCGCAAAGTTCCGCAAAGGAGCCTGCCGCAGGGAATCTCGACGGACGAGGACACCGTATACGTTCCGGTGATCGGGCGTGTGACGGCGGGCAAACCGATCCTCGCGGACGAAAACGTCGAATACACATTTCCCGTTCCATCCTTCTTTGTGAACAACGCGGATGTGTTTATGCTGAAGGTCGAAGGCGACAGCATGATAGACGCGGGAATTTTCGACCGGGACTACATCCTTGTCCGGCAGCAGCCGACCGCTCAAAACGGAGAGATTGTCGTCGCGCTGATTGACGACGAGGCGACTGTCAAAACCTTTTATCGGGAAAAAAACAGAATCCGGCTGCAGCCGCAAAACGAACGCTATTCCCCGATTTATGCAAAGGACAACTGCTCTGTCGTAGGTAAAGTGATCGGAATCTTCCGCAAACTCTAAGACCCGCGTGTCCGCAAAAACCGCGAGCCGACCGGTTGGTGCATACGGACCGCGGTCGTCCGGCCCGCTTTGGCCGTCGGTCGGTCCGCTTTAGCCGTCAGCCGACAAGCCCGCTCAGGCCGTCGGCTCTTTGTTGGGGTTCGTGCTGTCGTTGAAGATCATGTTGATCGGCTTGACGGGGCTGACCGTCGAGATCGCGTGCTTATAAATAAGCTGCTGCTTCCCGTCCGAGTCAAGGACGACCGTAAAATTGTCAAAACCCTTGACGGCGCCTTTCAGTTGAAAGCCGTTTGTCAGAAAAATCGTAACCGCAAGCCGATCCTTTCTGACCTGATTCAAAAAAACATCCTGCAAATTGATGGCTGGTTTGTTCAAAGTAGACACCCCCGTTGATTGTGCGTCCGCGCCGCGTTCCGGCGTAAAATCCTCGTTGACCGGCGCGGCGTCCTCGGTCGCAAGCGATCGTTCCGATGTATAGTTTACAAGATAATCGCGCTCTTGACAAGTCCGCGTCGCTCGCAGTCCGCGGTGCGATTTTTATGTGTCGATCCATGTGATTTCCGGGATTGCGCGAAACCATGTCGACTGTCGCTTTGCGTAGCGGCGCGTCCCCGTCTTGATCTTTTCGACCGCCTCCGCGAGCGAAAGCCGTCCGTCGAGATACGCGACGAGCTCCTTGTAGCCGATCGCCTGCATCGCCGTCCCGGCCCTGCCATACCGGCCGACAAGGAAGCGCGCCTCGTCGACCAGTCCGCGTCGGAGCATGTCGTCGACGCGGCGGTTGATTCTGTCATACAGCTCGTCCCTCGGGACGGCGAGCCCGACGACCTCAAAACGGTATTCGGGCGGCGTAGCCCGGGATTCCCGCGCAAACTCGGAGATCGTGCGGCCCGTCGTCTCAAAAACCTCCAACGCCCGGATCACGCGCTTCTCGTCATTTTCATGAAGTTTTTGCGCGGCTTGCGGGTCAACCGCCCGCAGTCTGTCAAAAAGGCGCGCCGCGCCCCCTTCCTCCCGCGCGGCCGCGCGCAGCCTTTCCCGGTACGCGGGGTCTCCCGCGATCACGGGGTAGCGGATATTGTAGATGAGCGCGCTGATATAGAGCCCCGTTCCGCCGACGACGATCACGCGCCGCCCGCGCGACAAAATATCCTTGATACAGTCGTTGGCCATCGCCTGATAGCGCGCGACGGAAAAGGACTCGTCGGGCTCCGCGACATCGATCATGTGATGAGGGACGCCTTGACGTTCCTCGACCGTCGCCTTCGCCGTGCCGATGTCCATAGGCCGGTAAATCTGCATCGAATCCGCGGAGACGATCTCCGCGCCCGACTCTTTTGCGCGCCGCACGGCGTAGGCCGTCTTGCCGGACGCCGTCTGCCCCGTTACGACGAGGACGTGTTCTTCCATAATGTATTTACACCTTACCTATATTCTCCGGAAGCGCTTTTCAAATTCCCGTTTCGGCATTGAGAGGACGAGCGGGCGGCCATGCGGACAGGTCAGCGGCTGCGGCAGGTTTTCGAGCTCGCGCAAAAGACCCGTGACCTCGCGGTCGCCGAGCGCGTGGTTGCCTTTGACGGCGGCCTTGCACGCGACGTCAAACAGCGCTTCCTCATTCATCGTACTCGCGTCCGCGAGCGTTTTTCCCTTTGCGACGTCCCTGCGAATGATCTCCAGAACGTCGAGAAAAAAGCCTCGAATGTCCGCGTGCTCCAAATACATCGGGACCTCGCGGAGTATGATCGCGTCATGCCCGAAATCCTCGAATGAAAAGCCCGCCTTTCGCAAAAAGTCCTCCGTGTCGCGGACGAGCAGCATTTCGTCCGGCAGGAGGCTGACGGTCACGGATTCGAGTAAAACCTGACGCCGCACGCTGCGCGTTTCATACTGGGCTTTGAACCGTTCAAACAGGACGCGCTCATGCGCCGCGTGCTGATCGATCATAATCAACTCGTCCCCCTGTTCGAGCAGGAGATAGGTGCCAAAGACCTGACCGATGAATCGGGCCGTCGGAAAAAGGCGGCTCGGCGCGGGCGCGGGCGCAAATGAAGGCGTGGACACAGGCGCGGGCGCGGGTATGGGAGCCGCGGATTCACGCGCGGGCGGCGTCGATTCATGCGCGGCGGCTTCCGACGCGAACGCGGCATGGGGCGTTGTACTCGCAGCCCGGTCGGCCGTGAACACGGCGGCCCCTGTCATATCCACGCAGGATTCTTGAGCGTCGACGAAAGATTCTGCGGCGTTCCGTTCCGCCGGCGCGGGCGGCTGCGGCTCCCTGATGATCGTGCCGGAGTTCGGTCCGTCGACGGACTCGAAAAATTGATACTGGCTCGGAAGTATCGTCGACTCGCCCTGTGCCT
>JAITSR010000063.1 GCA_031287655.1 Clostridiales bacterium | reverse complement strand
GCCCGGCGTACGCAGAATGTCGCCCGTGCGCGCGCCGGCGAGCCCATAGATTGCCGCAATGTCGCCGCCGCACAGCACGCCCGTGTCCTCGCGCCGCGCGCCGGTGATCCGCTTGATCTGCGTCACCTTTTCTTCGATCCCCGCAGTCGGCGCGCCCGGCCGCGCGCCACCGCCCGCTCTGGCCGCGCCGCTCGGGAGCGCGCCGCTGCCCGTTCCTGCCGCGCCGCCCGCGCGTTCCAGCCAAACCGTATCGCGGTTGCGCAGCGTCCCCGTAAAGAGCCGCACATGCGCGATTTTGCCCATCGCCCTGTCATGCTCGATTTTGTAGATGATACCGAGCAAATCGCCGTCGGGCGCGGCGTTTGCCGCGGGCAAATATTCCGTGACCGCATCCAAAAGCTCCGACATGCCGAGCCCGAGCGCGGCCGACCCAAACAGGAGCGGATACGCTGCCGCGCGCTTTGAGAGTCTCGCGAGCGCCGCGGTCAGCTGCCCCCGGCTGACGACCTGATCGCCGCCATTCGCGCCGCCATCCCCCTCGTCTGCGTCCGCGCCGCCATTCGCGCCGCCGTCCCCCTCGTCTGCGCCCTCGCCGCCATTCATGCCGCCGCCATCGCCCGAGAGGTATTGCCCGGCAAGCTGCGCGTCCCGCTCGCACAGCGCAAGGATGTCGTCGTCGGTGAATACCGAGGGTCGCGCGCCGCACTCCCGGCTGCCCGGCGAGACGGCGGCGTTCAACGGGAAGATCGCTTCCGAAAACTCCGATTTTAGAGCGTCCAGTACGGCGGCGGGGTCACAGCCCATTCGGTCGATCTTGTTGACGAACAGGAGCACGGGGATTCGCAGTGTTTTAAGCGCGTTCCAAAAAATCTCCGTCTGCGACTGGATGCCCTCCGCCGCGGAAACAACGAGTACCGCCGCGTCGAGGACGCCGAGCGCGCGTTCGGTCTCCCCGGTAAAGTCAAAATGCCCGGGCGTGTCGATCAGGTTTATGCGGATGCCGTTGTGGTCGAGTGAGACGGAGGAGGAACGCACGGAAATACCGCGCTCGCGCTCCACGGAGAGCCAGTCGGTCTGGGTGTTGCCCTTTTCGACGGAGCCGGGCGCGCGCAGAACGCCGCTTCGATATAACAATTGTTCGACGATAGTCGTCTTTCCGGCGTCCACATGCGCCAGAATCCCTAAATTGATATAGTCCATTTGTGCCGGTGTTTTCTTTCCGTCTCTTGAAATTTTGCCTGAAATTTTGTCTCATTGTACCTCTCGCGCCGGAGCGTGTCAATCGCCGGTTATCGACATCGCCGGTTATCGATATGTTTATAACAATTGTTCAGATTGACCGCCCCTCGGATAAATGTTATCATGGAATCGGGCAGCCTCCTATGTATTGCTCAGAAAGAGGTCATGACGATGGAGAATGATATTTTACTGAAAATTCTTGGCAAATTTGATAAGATGGATGAGCGGTTCGACAAGCTGGACGAGCAGCTTGGTGAAGTGAATCAACAGCTTGGCCGCGTTGAAGGGCGTCTTTCACAGGTCGAGCGGCGGCTTGATCGTGTGGAAACCAGACTCGGGCATGTAGAGGATAAGCTCGACGCCACGTTCGATCAAGCGGCGAGGCTCACAGAGGGGCAGACTGAAACAAGGATCCGGCTCGAAAAACTGGAGTCCGTAAAAATAGGGTAAACGCGGGCATGGAAAGCCCGCTACCCATTTGTTTTAACCGGATTCGGAAAGTCAAGATTTCGAGAGGTAATGTTTATATGAATACAGGACAAAACAAGCTGGAACTATTTGCGGATAACGCGCAAACAGTCAAAAAGGATTTCTTTTGGCATATGGCCTCGGCAAAGCGTCTCGCCGCGCTTCTGTACGCGCAGGAAGGCAAGCCGATTGATTGTGAGGCAATCCAATATTGCCACGCCTTGATTAAGCGGAACACCGGAGTGTTTTCCACATTTCGGGGTAATATGGCAATATGTATGGCGGCGCTGCTTTCGTTGTCGCCCAATCCGCAGGAGAGATTAGCCGAAACATTGAAGGTATATGACTTGTTAAAAGGCGCTAAGTTCCACGCCGCCGACTATCTGGTGGTCGCCGCCTATCAGATTGCGGCGCAGTCCGACGCATCGGGTTATGAGAATGTCGTAAAGCGCGCGCGGGACTTTTATGACGCAATCAAAACGCGCCATTTTTTCTTAACCGGTGCGGATGATTATATCTTCGCGGCTATGTTGGGGCTTACAGATTTGGACGTCGAGGCTGGAGCGGAGCATATTGAGCGACTTTATAACCGATTGAAAGACGAATTTTGGAGCAATAACAGCGTCCAAACGCTGGCTCAGGTGTTGGCGTTTGGTAATTCGGACGAAAGCGTCACCGACCGCGTTCTTGTTCTGCGGGACGCGCTTCGGGCGCAAAAAATCAAGCTGGATAAAACCTATACGCTGCCGGTCTTGGGAGTCCTCGCCCTGTTGCCTGCGGATATTGACACAATTGTCCGCGACGTCGACGCGGCGCAAAGTACTTTGAGAGCCAAAAAAGGATTCGGCCCGCTGTCTGTCTACAAAGAGGAACTACTTCTGTTCGCGGCGTCCATTGTGGCGGGCGACTATACGGAGAGGGCAAGAGACGGGGTGTTAGCGGCGACGCTTTCGACCAGCATTGCCAATCTTATCATCGCGCAGCAAGTCGCTATGGTAGTAATGGTCTCCGCTGTATCTTCCGCCGCATCAACCGCAACGCATAATTAGCCGCGATAGTCAACCGCAATCGCTTGCTGATTTTGGCGACGAGGGCAATGAAGTTTTGGAAAGGGGCCGGTTACTGTGATTAACGTACTGGAATATAAAGGGTATTTTGGTACCGTCGAATATTCTGCAAATGATGACGTTCTTTTTGGTAAGGTTATGGGCGTGGACAGTCTCATTTCCTTTGAAGGGGACAGCCTGAAGGGACTTAGAGAGGATTTCGAGAACGCGATAGATGATTACCTTGAAATCTGCGCTGCCGATGGGCTGACGCCTGAAGCGCCTTACATGGGGAACCTTAGTGTACAAGTGTCGCCGGAACTACATAAAACATTGGCAATTTATTCGACTTCTCATGGACAGACGCTCAATTTCACAGTGGAAGAAGCGATCAAGCGTCATATATCAGGTTGACAATCATATGCCGCCGG
>JAITSR010000021.1 GCA_031287655.1 Clostridiales bacterium | reverse complement strand
ACGGCGGCCGACCTGTTCGGTCCGGACATGTCTACGACGCGGGCAATGATCGTGACGGTCCTCCACCGTTTGGCGGGAGAACCGGACATCGACGGCGAGGCCTTTGACGACGTAAATCCGGACGCATGGTACGCGAAGGCCGTCGCGTGGGCGAGAGCGAACGCAATTGTCTTCGGTATCGGCGAGAATCTGTACGCCCCCGACAGGCCGATCACGCGGGAGGAGTTGACGGCGATTCTAAAGCGCCGCGCGGATTACGCGGGCGTAGAGCTTCCCGTCATACGGGAGTATACGGGTTTCCCTGACGAGACGAAGATCGCGGACTACGCGAAAGACGCGGTAGAGGCGTTCTTCAAAGCCGGAGTTATCAACGGCAAAGATAACGGCCTGTTTGATCCGACCGGCCCTGCGACGCGCGCCGAGTTTTCGGCCATGCTGCGGCGGTTGAATACTGTGGACGTGCTTTTGGCTTGGCAAGCTTGGCAAGCTGCCTCTTAGTAGGCACACCGGGGACGCAGAAGGGGACGCCAATCTCGACGTCCCCTTCTGCGCAAACGCGGCTGCGTCGTCATGCCCGATCCGGGAGAGAAAACGCGCGTCAGGATTTCATCGCAGCCCACGCGCGGCACATCGTTATCCTTGCGCCCGGCGGGTTGTCGCCATGTTCGGCGTCGTCGTAAGAATATCGCCGGAGCAGCTCACAGGGGATGTCGCCGCACTCGCCGCAATGGGCGTACCCTTTATCCTGACAGCACTTTGCCACAGGACATTCACCATGAAACGGATTCCCGTTGGTTTCTACGCAGCCGCGGCAGCTATGGGATTCCCTGTATGAACACCACTTGCACAGAAGCCCGCAGCGGGACTGGACGGTCAGCAATTCATCAATCGTAAACTCCGCGCTTTCGTCGTCTATCCACAGCGAGACGCGCTTTGCCGTAAACTGGATGATACAGTAATTCGGGTCGGTTTTGCCGCCGGGAAAGTGGTCAATAAATTCATCAAGCCATAATTCGCTTTTGATATTTGGGTCGGTAAGGATTTCGGCTTCGCCCACGAGCGTGATGTTATTGCCGCCGACTCGGTAACAGACGCTTGCGCGCCTGTCTTTTTGCAGGCGTTTTGTCTTGTTTGCGCCCAAACCTGTTGCGAAACGCGCCTCAAATATGTTTTCCGGCTTGATCGGCGACACCGTTGAAACATGCGGGCAGCCGCTCTCGTCTATGACGCCGAGATATGCCGCGTCACAGGACTTGATGATTTGGTTCGCTTTTGCGAAAATATTTGCGTTCATGTGTATTCCGTCTCCTTTTGAACTTTTCCATCATCATACCACGTCAAACACGACGACAGTATGTCCTGTTTATTTTGTCGTGTTGTAGCGTGACAAAATATTTTTTGCGGCGGCTTGAATCTCATCGGCGATGTCTTTCGGCTCCAAAACTTTTACTTTGCCGCCGAAACTGAGCAGCCAGTCAATCAGAAAGCCGCGGTTTGTAAACCCAAATTCCATCCGCAATCCTTCCTCCGTCTCAGTACAGCAGCTTGGCCCATAGGATTCGACGAGTTTATATCGCTCGGACAGGTCGAATACCGCGACCAGTCTGATGTCGTCGGAAAACCGGGCGTTGAAGTCCCGTCTTTCGGGCGGTATCTTTTGTGGGGTAAATGATTCGGCGCACAGCGATAAATTCGATAGCCGCAGCAGCTTGAACATGCGCCAATCCCGCCGTTCCAGACAAAATCCAAACACATACCACGACGACCATTGAAAAATAACAAAATACGGCTCAATGCGCCGGTGTGTCTCGCCCTTTTCGTAATAATAGTCAAACTCAATTACCCGCGTTTCGAGTACGGCGCGTTTGATCAGTTCGATTTTTTCCGTCAGCTGTCCCTTATAATGCGAGGCGAGGTCAATGATAACAGGCTCGCGCATGGAAACGACCGCTCCGCCGTTTGCGTGCAGTTTATCAAGCGTAAACTCAACATTTGAACGCTCCGCCACGCTGCCGATGCCTTTGAGCGCGGCGATAATGCCGGACAGCTCATCGGTGGTCAAAACGCTTTTATCCAGCTTGAAGCCTTCGGCAATCGAAATCCCGCCGCCGACCCCTTGACGGGACACGACGGGTATACCCGCTTGGCACAGCGCGTCAATGTCCCGCCCGATGGTACGGCGGGCGACCTCGAATTTTTCGGCAAGCTCCGGCGCGGTCACGCGGTCGTTTTGGAGCAGAACGGTGAGGATTCCGAGCAGGCGGTCAAGTTTCATAATACCTCCACTTCATTATAGCACGTCAGACCTATTTGCAACAGGCCAAACATAAGGTCAGACATGGGGAACGAATGGGGAACGAATCCCCAGAAATTTTATCATTGCATAGTGTTTCGCCAGAGAGTATGCTAAAATAATGTCTATACCCATACTTTTTTCTGCCACGGGGGTGGACAATGATTGAAAATATCACTATTAAGCCTTTAACGCCCGACCTTGCCGCCGATTACTTCGATTTTTTTGACAACCGCGCATTCAGCGACAATGTGGAATGGTCGTGCTGTTACTGCACTTATTTTCATATGAATGAGGAATCCGAGCGGGAAGTTGACGATGAGGTAAAAGCGGACGGCGGCAGCGATGCCCTGCGCCGTGCTTTGCGGAGCCGCGCGGAACGGTTTATCGCCGAGTGTACGCTTCACGGTTATTTAGCCTATGCGGACGGCGTTCCAATCGGCTTTTGCAACGCGAATGATAAATCCGCGTATGCCCGGCATATCAATGAAATGGCTTTGGATGACGGCGGACGGACAAAAGCCGCGGCCTGTTTTGTAATTGCGCCGAATTATCGGGGACAGGGCGTCGCCACCGCACTTTTGGCGCGTGTTGTATCGGATGCGAAAGCCGCCGGGTATAACGCGGTAGAGGGCTACCCAAAGCGAAATGAAACCGGCGACGCATTTAACTTTACCGGGCCTGAACGGTTGTATGAAAAAGCCGGATTTACGGAAACGGCGAGGCTGGATGACAGAGCTGTGGTGCGAAAAGTATTTGAACGAAAAATGGAAGATTATATTTGTGAAACTCTTGCCGGGGACGCGCAAAACAACGCCTCGGTCTTTGCCGCGTATCTGCGGGCGCAGGATATGGAATTTGAAAGAGGCACAGGGTATTGGGAAGATAAACGTTATTGGATGATAAAATATAAAGGTGAATATTTGTGTTTTATTTTGATTAACGGCCGCGGAGAAAAGGCCCATAAGGATGAGCCTGAGGGCTGGATTATTTGGTTTGACGGCGGCGGACACAACTCCTTTGAGGATGCTTTGCTGGACGAGTACACAAAGGAGCTCGCATGGCGGAATGTCGATTATTGCGGACATTGCGGCGGCGTATGCGACGGCGGTACGCACAAAATAATATTCGGCAAAAAATTTGAAAAAGTCTGCAACACCACGTTTCGATTCGACAACCCCGATTCTGAGGCGGTGGAGTGTGCGAAAAAGCTGGTTGAGATACGGAAAGATGATATTTGGCGTGCCAGCCGCTGTGATAACCCCTCAAAGATGGAGGTGAACAAATGTCGGCGATCAAATTTCCAAAGGTGAAGCAGCTTTACGCGCGGTGGGCGTTGCTTTGCGTGTTCCTGTATGGGCTGGTCCCGGCGCTGCGCGTATACTCCTTACAATCCAGCGTCCGTTTTTCTTTGCCCCTTCGCGTTCGACAAATCCGGATTCCTTTAACTGGCTTATGTGATATTCAACCTTGCGTCTTGTCAGATTGAGGGAATCCGCTATGGTTTGTGTCGTAATCATTGGATTTTCTAAAAGCAAAGCGATTATTTTTTGCTGCGCCTCACATAATCCGCCATTTATTCCACGTTTTAATCCACCATTTATTCCGCCGTCAGAAACGCGGTTTTCAGTTTGACTTTCGGAATAATTCACGTTTTTCAAAATGACGGTGAAGGAAGAAATCGTGGAATAAAATGCCGGCATAAACCGTTCATCATACCCAGGAAGTTTTTGTGTTTCCTCAACGATTTTATTCAGCCCGCTTCCGCGCCGCTCCATATATCTCATGCGGTGAAACAGATCAGCGATAATTGGGTTGCGGCGTTCAGATTTGAGTTTGTCAATTTCTTGCTCCTGTATCATCTTACCGTTGAACATACCACCCGGAGAGGAAACTTCCAAACGGTCATCGTAGATGTCGATATGAATTTCGCTTCCGATGATTAAGTAGTCGCGATGGATTAACGCATTAACCAAAATTTCAATCACAGCCAAGTCCGAATAATCAGGTTTGTCGATTCGCCCTGCCGCCGTTTTCTCGAAACGGACTTTGGTGTTGTTCTTTATAAAGTCGCAGCCATTGCCCAAGAGATAAATGAGGTTGCCCTCGTACTCTCTGTCATCAAGCGCATCATCAAATATAGAACCCTTTTTCAAGCCGTTCCACCGCGTACAGAAAATCCGCGAGTTGTAAACAATATGCTGGTCGGTCAACAGCGAACCGGCGCGGGTGAGGAACTTATCATCGGTGATTAAACCAAAGGAATGATAGTCGGTCTGCTCAAAACGTAAGCGGGTTCTTTGCAGGTAGGTTGCTTCTAAAAGTGTGAAGCTGTAGTCCTCTTTTTTATGTTCGGTCGAAATAGCATCGAAGGTGCGGTTTGTCCCTTTCAGAATCAACTCGTTGAGAATATGGTCAGGTGCAGGGACGCTCTCATTTCCAATACGGACATAGGCTGTTTTTCTCCCGTCTGCGGAATAGTAATATGGTGTGCTTCGTCCGGCTTTTACTTCGAGAGTCAATACCGATTTATCATTTTCAAAATGAGATGTGAGGATAAAATTTGGCAGCGGCGTTATGCGGTCTTTGATTCTGCGGCTGATGAACTCAGCGTCGGATTGAGCGTCTTTCAAACCGATGATTTTGCCGTCATTGCCAACGCCGAAAAAGAGCGTACCGCCAATTCCGTTTGCAAACGCGCTCACGCTCTTTAACCAGCTAATTGGTTTATCTCTTTCCAATTCGCTTTTGAAGTCATACTCAGTTGCTTCCGCTACCAAAGGAAAAATCATTCCTCCATCCTCCGCTATCGCGTGTTCCGCGTGACGCTTTCTATGCTGACGCCATCCCCTCGTTCTGTGCCTTTTGTAGTCGTTTTGTTCCGATTTCATTATATCCTTGAATCAATTTGCGCGCAACAATAAATAGAAGGCACTAAATAGAAGGCATTACAGGCGCAGGAACCATTTCTTGACAAATCCGGTGAATTGAGATAGGGTATAAACATTCAAAGTCATGGAGCTTTGACGGAGTTATGCCGCAAAACGAGCCGTCACAAGGCGTCCGAGTTGCCGTCGCGGGACTGCTTGTCTGAATAAACACTCCAAGAGTGTATTCGGAAAGTCCATTCAACGAATACACTCACGCGACACCGGACGAGGTGCTGTGACGCCATGGATTGGCGTTGCAGGGTGGAGCATGTTGGAGCGAGAAGGTGGAGGCGTGCGTGCGCAGAGCGCATGGAGTTACGCGTAAATCGCATTTTCGCGTAAACTATACACGCAGAGCGGTTTAGAGGAAACGAGGACGACGAGTGGGGGAGGTTTTCGCGGCGTAGCCGCGAAACCGGGCCGTCACAAGGCGCCCGAGTTTCCGAATAAACATTTTAAAGAATGGGGGATGAGCGTTTGGGCCGATATATCATTCGGCGGGTCCTGTTGTTGGTTCCGATGCTTTTTGTCATTATTTTTATTGTTTTCGGCATTATGAGCCTCACCCCGAACAACCCCGGCGCGGTCATGCTCGGGCTGCGCGGGACGCCCGAGGCGATCACCGCTTTAAATCATGAGCTCGGCTATGACAGGCCGGTGTTGGTGCGCTACGCCGACTATATTGTGCATCTGGCGCAGGGCGACATGGGGACCTCCTATATCACGGGCAGGAATGTATTCAGTGAAATCGTCCAGCGTTTTCCGGCCACCGCAAAGCTCGCGCTGCTCTCTGTCCTGACCGCGGCGGTGATCGGCGTTCTGCTTGGAATATTGGCCGCCGTCAGACAATATGGCATATTCGACATGATCGGTACCGCCGCCGCGATGTTTACGGCTTCCATGCCCGGTTTTTGGTTCGCGTTGATCGCGATTCTGGTTTTTTCGCTCCGGCTCCGATGGCTGCCGTCCAACGGTCTGGATTCGTGGAAGCACTATATCCTGCCCACGCTGATGCTGGCTCTGCCCGAGGCCGCGGGGATTATGCGGCTCACGCGGACCACGATGCTGGAGACGATCCGGCAGGATTACATTCGGACGGCGCGCTCCAAAGGGCAGACGGAGCGCCGCGTGATTTTCCGGCACGCGCTCAAAAACGCGCTGCTGCCGGTGGTGACAGTGATCGGCATGGATTTTGGCTGGCTGCTCGGCGGCGCGGTGGTCATTGAGCAGGTTTTTTCGATCAACGGCGTCGGCAAGCTGATTATCGAAGCCATTCGCATGAAGGATGTCCCGCAGGTGACGGGCTGCGCCGTGTTTATGGCGTTTTTCTTTATCCTCGTCATGCTTGTCGTGGACATTCTGTACGCGTATATCGACCCGCGAATCAAGGTCCGCTACCAGCGCCGATAACGACTTGGAGGCAGCAAAATCAGTGAAAGCCGAAAAACCTTTGACAAAAAAATATCGAAAAAAGAGCAGGCTTAAAGACATCTGGCAGCGGATGCGGCGAAATAGAATCGCGATGGCCGGGTTCTTTGTATTTGTCCTGATCCTGCTGTGTACAATCTTTGCGGATCTGCTCGTCGCGTACCCCAAAGCGCTGGAACAGAATATGGGGGAGCGCTATCTTACTCCGTCGGCCGCCCACTGGTTTGGGACGGACCTCTATGGCCGCGACATCTTCGCGCGCGTGATCCACGGCACGCGCAATTCTCTGTTGATGGGGATCGGCGCGGTGTTTGTCGGGATCACGCTCGGCGGCCTTCTGGGTTCCGTCGCCGGTTTTTTCGGCGGCAGGGCGGATATGATCATCATGCGGGTCTTGGACACGGTCATGTGCATCCCCTTTATGCTGATGGCGCTCGCGATCGTGGCCGCGCTCGGCACGGGGCTTGTCAACGTGCTGATCGCCCTGATGCTCGCGATGGTGCCCTATTATACGCGGGTCATACGCTCGGCGATCCTGAATGTTGTGGAGATGGATTTCATTGAGGCCGCCCGAGCCTGCGGCACGCCCAATCGTTACATCATCATCAAGCATGTGCTGCCGAACGCGATCGGGCCGATCATCGTGCAGGCGACGATGTCGATCGGCAATATGATCATATCGGCGGCGGCGATGAGTTTTCTGGGCATGGGGATACAGCCGCCCGATCCGGAGTGGGGCTCCATGCTCTCGGAGGGGCGGGAATACATGTTTTCGGCGCCGCACATGGTAATTTTTCCGGGGCTGGCGATCACCGTGACCGCTCTGTCCGTCAATCTGATGGGCGACGGGCTCCGGGACGCGCTCGACCCGAGGTTGAGGGAATGACGGCATGGCCGGCAATTTATAAGCCGCGCCGGGTAAGGGCAAATTAAAAAAACCGCGCCGGATAAAGGTGAGCGGAAGCGGAGGTGGGGGTCATAAAGGTGGCGGAAATGCTGCTGGAAATCAAAAATCTGAGCGTGCGATACCGGTCGGACGACGCGGAGATTTGCGCCGTCAACCGCCTCAATTTTGAAATCGGCAAAAAAGAGACGCTCGGGCTGGTCGGGGAGACCGGCGCGGGCAAGACGACGACGGCCTTGAGCGTGATCGGCCTCCTGCCGGAGCGCACCGGCAGGGTTACGGAGGGTGAGATTCTTTTCAAAGGGGAGAATCTGCTCGCGAAAACGCAGCGCGAAAAGCGCGCAATCCGCGGATCGAGCATTTCGATGATTTTTCAGGACCCGATGACGTCCCTGAACCCGATCATGACGGTTGGCAGTCAGGTGCGCGAGTCCCTTGAAATCCATCGGGCCGGGGCGCGGCGCAAGGAGTTGGACGAGCGCGTGGACGAGCTCATGAACCTCGTCGGGATTCAGGCCCGCAGAAAGCATGAATACCCGCATCAGTTCTCGGGCGGGATGCGCCAGCGCATCGGCATCGCGTTGGCTTTGGCCTGCGAGCCCGAGCTTTTGATCGCGGACGAGCCGACGACTGCGCTGGATGTGACGATTCAGGCGCAGATTCTCACCCTGATGGCGGAACTGAAAGCAAAACTGGGGACGTCCATGCTGATGATTACGCATGATTTGGGGGTCGTCGCGCGGACCTGCGACCGGGTGGCTGTTATCTACGCGGGGGAGGTCGTCGAAAAAGGCGCCGCGCGGGACATTTTTGAGGGGGCGCGGCGGCACCCCTATACGCTCGGGCTGTTTGGCTCCATTCCGGACTTGGAGACGAAAAAAAACCGGCTCACGCCGATCGAGGGCCTGATGCCCGATCCGTCGAATCTGCCGGAGGGCTGCAAATTTCATACGAGGTGCAAGGAGCGCAGAGAGATTTGCGCGCGCCGCGCGCCGGGTCTTTACGAGGAAGGCGGGCATATGATCGCGTGTCATCTTTATGCGGATGGGACGGGGAGAGAGGTTGGAAGTGGGAGAGGTCTTGCGTCCGCAGATTAAGATCGCGGGCTTAAAAAAGTATTTTAAAGTAAACGGCGGGCTGCTCCACGCCGTCGACGGCATTGATCTGGAGATCGGCGAGGGCCGGACGCTCGGCGTGGTCGGCGAGTCCGGCTGCGGCAAGTCGACGCTCGGACGTCTCGTTTTGAGGCTGCTCGAGCCGACCGCGGGGCAGGTCCTTTTGAATGGGGAAAATATCTTTGACTATGACAAAAAGCAAATGCGGCGCGTCCGCCAGCAAATGCAGATCATTTTTCAGGACCCTTTTTCAAGCCTGAATCCGCGGCTGCCCGTCTTTGACTTGATCGCGGAACCGCTTGTGATGAACCGCGTCTGCCGGAACCGGGAGGAACTGACCGAAAAAATCCGGGGTCTTATGGAGATGGTCGGCCTTGCGGAGCGCTATATCAACGCCTATCCGCATGAGATGGACGGCGGGCGGCGGCAGCGGGTCGGCATCGCGCGGGCGCTCGCGCTGAATCCGGGCTTCATTGTGTGCGACGAGCCGGTCTCCGCGCTGGATGTCTCGATTCAGGCGCAGATTCTGAACCTGTTGATGGATTTGCAGCAAGAATTGAATCTGATGTACATGTTTATCACGCACGATTTGTCTGTCGTAAAGCACATCTCGGATGAAATTGCCGTGATGTATCTGGGGCAGTGCGTGGAACACTGCCCGTCCGACGAGCTTTTTGAAAATCCGCTGCATCCCTATACAAAATCGCTTCTTTCCGCGATCCCGGCGCCCAAGCTGACGCCGGTCGGAGAGGGGGCCGCGCTGATCCGGGGCGAGGTCTCGGATCCGATAGACCCCAAGCCGGGCTGCCGCTTTGCGCCCCGCTGCGATTTGTGTACGGGGGACTGCGAAGGCGCGGACATTCCGCTTCTGGAGCGGACGCCGGGACACTTTGCGGCCTGTGTTCGTCAATAGAGCCGCAATTTGGAACACAGCCGAATAATCCGAATCAATATCATAAATATAAAACCAAAAAGGAGAGGGAACATGAAAAAAGAGAATGGAAGTATGAGAAAAGGGCTCGAAAGTATGAGAAAAGAGACTGGGAAACGGCGCGTTTTGGCTTTTTGTCTGGCGGCTATGCTCCTTGTGGTCGGTCTGACGGCCGGATGCGGGGCTTCCGGCGGCACAGGGACCGGGGCGGATCAGACGACCGCGGCGGCGGCGGGGACGGCCGGAAACGGGAACGCCGAGGCGACGACTTCCGCGGTCGCTTCCACTGCGGCTGCCGAGGCGGCGACGAACGCAAAAAACGACAGGGAGATGGTGGTCGGCGTCATCAAGGTGAACGGAACGTTTGACCCATACAGCTCCGCCTACGGCAGCGATGATTTTGCCAGCAAGCAGGTCTACGACTCATTGGTCATGCGGGACGACAAAGGCAAAATCGCGCCCTATCTCGCGGAGTCGTGGGAGATGTCCGACGGCGGCAAGGTGATTACCTTTAAACTGCGACAGGGCGTAAAGTTCACGAACGGCGCGGAATTTACGGCGGAGGACGCGCAGTTCAACATTGAAAAGGCGCGCGAGACGCCCACGACGGAATGGGCGATGAGCGGCGTCGAGGCCTGCGAGGTCGTAGACGCCTATACGCTGAAAGTCACGTTGAAGGCTGTGGATATGAGCTTTTTTGAAAAACTGGCGTGGATGAATTTTGTCAACAAGGCGTATTATCTCGAAAAAGGGGATCAATACGGCTTGACGGTGGAAAACATCGTCGGCACGGGACCCTATATCGTATCGGAATGGAAACCGGGAGAGATGGCGCTGCTCACCGCGAACGAAGGCTATTTTCTGGGTTCGCCGAGCATTAAAAAAGCCCGCTACAAGACCATATCCGATGCGAACGCCGCCGTGATCGCGCTGCAAACGGGCGAAATCAACATGTATAACGTGGACGTCCCGAGCGTGTCCATCGACGCTTTGAGCGCCAGCAGCGAAGTCACCGTGACCTCGTTCCCATCCTACGTCTTCATGGACATCCTTTTGAACTGCAAAGACGGCCTGTTCGCCGATCTGAAGCTGCGTCAGGCGGTCGCCTATGGCGTCGATCGTGAAAAAATGCTTCAAGTGGGTACCGAGGGGCATGGGGAGATCGTGGATTATCCGGGCGGCCCGGACTACATCGGCAATCCGAACATCAAGGTCTTTAACGCGATGGATCAGGAAAAGGCCAAACAGCTTGTCGAGGAAGCCGGGGCGGCGGGCGCGCCGATTACGATCAAGACGCAGGACACGGACCCGTGGCCGAAACTCGCGACGGCCTTGCAGGATGATTTGAACAAGATCGGCTTTGACGCGAAGGTCGAGCTGCTTGATACCAATGGATACGGGCAGGAAATCTGGACGAATCTCAACTATGAGATTGCGATTTCGCGCTATTGGTCCGGGACAAAGGAGATGGCCGAGCTGATGGCGCTGCTGGAGACGGACAACCCGATGAACTTTTCGCGGTATACAAACCCGGCTGCGGACCCGCTGATTCGCGAAGCGGCGGGCCTTTCCGACGAGGCGGCGCGCAAAGGGCTTTACGAGCAGGCGGTAAAGCTGGTTATGCCGGATGTGCCATTGGTCCCGCTGTACTATTCCTATGGCAGCCGGGCCTATACGAGCGATCTGACGATTGATCCGGGATGGGTCGAATACGACAAGGTATTTTACTACAGCTGGAAGTGAGGCATAGCCGTACTTTTTCACTGCGGAAAAAGTACCAAAAACGCACCGGGGGTTTCGAATTCCCCCGGACCCCTAAACGACCGGGGCTCCGGATTCAGAAACCAAACGGGTAGCATCGGTCTCCCACCGGGAAACCGATGCCCCTGGACCCCATGGGGACACGCGAAACTGTCAGACGGATTACCATTTGCGTACTCATGCCGTTTGCAGCTTTCGCAGAAAGAAATGGCTATAATATGGAAGAAAATAAACATCCGATTGTAACGATAACGATGGTCTCGGGCGCGGACATTGTGATGGAGCTGTATCCGGAAAACGCTCCGAACGCGTGCCGCAGCTTCCTGCATTTGATCCGGCGTGGACTTTATGACGGTCAGGCGATCAGGCGGGTCGTTCCCGGTTTTGTGATTCAGCCAAGCTACAGCGCGTTTGAGAACCCTGAGATGGATTATGAGATCGCGGGCGAGTTTTCGGCGGCGGGATTTCCCGGCGGCCTAAAAAACGAAACGGGCTGTGTCGCAATGGCGGGAAACGGTCTGGACAGGGCGTCCGGCAGCGAGTTCTTTATTACGCTGGCCGACGACCAACGGCTGGACGGGCGGTTTACCGTGATCGGCCGGGTAGTCAGCGGATGGGGCGAGGTCAAGCGGATTGAACGCGTGGCGACAAAGCCGGTCCCCTGCGACGTTCCGGATGTAATCATCAACGAGCCGGTTGTGCCGGAGATCATGCAAAAAGTCAGCGCCGAGACCTTCGGCGCTGACTGCCCGCCGCCGCTCCGACGCGCGCCTTCGGCGACAGGATAGGGGAACGGCGAAATAAACTATAGGGGCATAAGGGGGAGTATTTATGAAAAACAGTGTACTTGAAAAACTGAAGAACGGGCAAAAACCGGTCGGGACTTTTTTTTCAATAGGCAATGCGACCGCCGCGGAATGTCTCAGCTTTACAGGTCTCGACTACATCATTATCGACTGCGAACACGGGCTTTTCGGCGTGGAAACTGCGGCGGAGATCCTGTGCAGCGCGCTTCGGGGCGGAATGTCGGTTTTCGCGAGGGTCCCCGACAGTTCGCGCGCATCGATTCTGAAAATGCTTGACATCGGCGCGCAGGGGATCATTATTCCGAGTGTCAAAACTGTGGATGAGGTGAAGAAAATTGTCGAGTACGGCAAGTATCATCCCCTCG
>JAITSR010000442.1 GCA_031287655.1 Clostridiales bacterium | reverse complement strand
CGTCGCCCTCGTTTCCTCTAAACAGCTCCGCTTATATCGTCGCGTGAAAATGCGATTTCCACGCGACTCCGTGCGCTACGCGCACGCACGCTACCTCTTCCGGTAGCGCGTGAGTGTATCCGTTTAATTGCCTTTCCGAATACACTCACATTTCTCCTTTTTTGTTCTGTTTACCCCTTTACCGCGCCGATCATGATTCCTTTGACAAAATGCTTTTGAATGAAAGGATACAATAATAAAAGCGGCAGGCTGGAAAATACGATGACACAGTATTTCATCACCTCGACCTTTGCGAGCGTCGTGCTGTCCATCGACGTCACGGCGCTGTCGGTCATGCTGGCCTGCACACGCGTACTGGTCATGATATTGCGCAGGACCAGCTGCAACGGGAATTTATCCTGCGTCTGCAAATAAATCAGAGAGTCGAAGTAGCTGTTCCAAATGCCGACCGCGTAAAACAGGACCATAATCGCGATGATCGGGCGGGAGAGTGGCAGGACAATCCGCATAAATACGCCGATGTCGGAGCAGCCGTCTATGTTTGCCGCGTCAAACAGCTCCTCCGGGATCGTATTCTGAAAGAATGTCCGCGCGATGATCACATTCCACGCGCCGACCGCGTTTGGGATAATCAGCGCCCAGAGCGAGTCGATCATTTTTAGCTTCTGCACCAAGAGATAGTTCGGGATCAGACCCGCGTTGAACATCATCGTAAACGTGAAAAGCCACATGAACACCATGCGCCCGTACAGGGACTTTCTCGACAGCGGATACGCCGCCGTCAGCGTCAGCGCGACGCTGATCACAGTACCCGCGACCGCGATCGTGACCGAGTTCTTAAAGCCGCTCAGGATATTTTTGTTTGTTACGATGTGCGTATATCCGTCAAAGTTAAAACCAACCGGAAACAGCAGCACCTTTCCGGCGTAGACGCTGGCCGCGGAGCTGAACGACTGGCTGAGCAGATTCAGCAGCGGGAAAAGGATCAGCGCGAAGCAGCAGAACAGATAGGCGTAATTGACCGTATAAAAAATACGATCCGGCGGCGAAAGCTGAAAATGCCGACTGTGCCGATTACCGCCGCTTTTGCCGTTGACTTTGCCACTGCCACTGCCACTGCCGCTGCCACTGCCATTGCCACTGCCATTGCTGCTGCCGCTGCCATTCATATGCGCGTCACCTTCTTTATAAAGTATTGGTTGTATTGGTTCGACCGGGTTCGTCCGATTACCATAGCGAGGTTTCCGACAGTTTTTTTGCGACACTGTTGACACAGATCAGGATCAGGGTAGAAATGACGGAATTAAACAGGCCGATCGCGGCGGAGTAGCTGTACTGCGCCGACTCGAGGCCGACGCGGTAAACATAGGTCGAGATCACATCCGAGAGGTTCATATTCAGCTGGTTCTGAAGCAGGAACACCTTTTCAAAGCCCACGTTCAGCACGCTCCCCGAGCTCAGGATCAACAGGATCACCGCCGTAGGCATGATGGACGGAATGTCGATATGCCACACCTTCTGCGCGATGGTCGCGCCGTCAATCGTGGCGGCTTCATAGAGTTCGCTGCTGATCCCGCTGAGCGCGGCGATATAAACGACCGCGGAATATCCGGTCCCCTGCCAGATGCCGGAGAGGATATAGACGGGCCGGAAACTCGACGACGCGCTCAAAATGTTGATCTTTTCCATTCTGAGCATTTGCAGGAAGTTGTTCACAAGACCGAACGGCGAAAACATTTGCATAATCATCGAAACCAGAACGACGGTCGAAATAAAATAAGGCATATAGGTAATCGTCTGAACGGCGCGCGAAACCCATTTTTTTCGGCACTCGTTCAGGGAGATCGCAAGAAGGATCGGCATCGGGAAGGAACACGCGATCGTCAGGCTGCTGAGAATCAGCGTGTTTTTTAGAAGCCGGGTAAAGTTCGCCGACGAGATAAAGGAAATAAAGTATTTTAACAGCGGCTCCGCCCAACGGCTGCCCGAAATGCCGAGACCGGCGTTCCAATCCTTGAACGCGATCTGGATCCCGTACATCGGATAGTAGCGAAAGAGGACCAAGTAAGCGACGGACGGCAACAACAGCAAATACAGCTGCCAGTGCCGCCGGATTTTTTTCCAAGCCTGTTTCCTTCCCGTCTCTATCGGCATCGCCCCGTCACCACCCCAGTGTTTTTTTTGCGGCCGCCTTCTTTAGCCAATCGTATGTGTATTCTCGCAGAAGCGGGGCCGAAGGGCAAGGAACAATTTGTGATATATAGATACTTTTCATGCTCAATCGGGGCTCTTTTCCACAAAATGTCATGAATTGTTCCTGCGCGCCCGACCGCGCCCGTGCGGGCGGGCACTATTTGCGGTATTCCATCGGGAGTGTGTTTGTGATTTTTTTGAACGCGCGGCGGAAGGAATAGGCGCTGTTATAGCCGACCGCGGCGGCGATTTTATCCACGGACAGCCCCGTGCCGCGCAGCAGCTCGCGCGCTTTTTGAATCCGAATGTTCTCCAGATACGCGCTGAACGGCACGCCGGTCTGCTCTTTGAACAGCCGCGAAAAATAGGCGAGGGAGATGTGGTACTTTGACGCCAAAAACTCAAGGCTCATTCCGGAATCCGAATAGCCGCCGCGTATCTCATCTAAAATGTCGTCGATCAATTGCTTGCTGTGACTTTTCTTGTTTTTGTGAATCAAATCGCAAATATCAACATACGCCCGGGTAAAGGAGCGAATCACCTCATATTCCGGTTCCGTTTCGATCTCACGGAGACTTGGGACGGAAAGCCCCGCGTCTGCGCCGGGGTCCGCGCCCGCGCCGAGATCCGCGTCTCCAAGGATTTTTTGCAGCGTGGATTCCATTTCAAAAAAGAGCCGCCGCGAGACGTGGCCTTCCAAAACGCGGTTCGTAAAGTTTTCCTTATAAATCTGATGCAGATTGCGGAGGACTTCTTCTTTTTTTCCGGTTTTTGTCAGGTCAATCAACCGCTGCTCCATGTCCGGGGGATAATAATAACCGCTTTTGGCCCGCCGGTCCAACTGACTGTAGTAGACTGTGGCCTGCCCGCCGATTTTCAGCGCGCGCTCCAGCGCCAATCCGGCCTCCGCGCAGGAGTAGTTTACATCGATCAGCCTTTTATAGATCAAGCCGACGCCGATCTTTGGTACGATCTGATAACGGCTCTCCATCTCCCGGCGAAGCATACCGATAAATTCCGCGACGACAGGCTCCCGCTGCCTTTCGGCCGCTCCGGCCGCCCCGTTCGTCTTATGCGGCCCGGTCGTCCCGTCTGAAAGACAGACGATCAACGCGATGTCCCTGTTTTCCATCAAATAACTAAAGCCCTTAAAACTCTTGGAATCGTTGAGCGCCTTGTCCACGGCAATTTTAAACACGTCGTATTCAAGAATCCCGTCCGTTCCGGAAAGCTCGTTCTCATATTGGCTGCGATAGGTCATTCGGGCGACAAAATAGGCGTCGCCCTCAAGGTCGATCTGAAAATGGGAGAGCGACTGCCCGAGGACATCCATATCCCGGATGGTTCCGTCCAGCAGCTGACCGAAGAAAAGGAAGCGCGACATGACGAGCTGATCCTGCATCGCCTTGTTGAGCCCGTTGTTCGTATCGATCAGCTCAAAGATCGGCCTTGTATATCTTCGTGAAAACATCAGGGAGATACCAAAGCCGATCGTCAGGATCAAAATCAGTCCGATCGTCGTCGCCCTTTGAACATAGGCGACGTCGCTCAGCGCCGCGTTCGCCGGGTTGACGCTGACATACCAGAGGTCGGCGCAAACGGATTTACGCGATTGCACAACCATGTCCACGCCAAGTATCCGCTGCCGGGCAAAGTCCCCGTCCGCGTCCGCCGTCGCCTCCGCCCCCTCAAAAACAAGGCGGTCAAGATCCGCCGCGGTAAGGGCAGACAGAATATCCCGATCGCCCGTGTCCAATACGATATTTCGCTCGCGGTCCACAATCAACGCCGCGCCGCGCTCAGAAATAATGTTGTCCGACAGAATGTCCCTCGCCGACTCGGAATCGATCAGGACGACCGCGGTCAGCAAAGAAAAGGAATGGATATAGGATATGTATTCCTTTTTCGCAAAAAGGCTCTGCGACGTGGCGGACGCGACAGAAGCCGACGGCAAAACGGCGCGCGACAAGGGCTTGCTTAGCACCTCGTCCCGCCATTCCTCAAAGGACATGCCCTCATATTTCATAAAAGACTCATAAAAGAGGCGGATGTCGAAGGTGACGGCGCTTTGGCGGACAATCGCGTCCGGGCGCTTCAAAAAAAGAATCGTTTGATGATTGATCGGGGACGAAAGGGAACTCTCCTTGATCCGGTTGATCAGCGGGCGAAAGAGCATAATGCTTTTAGACGCAAATTCCGGCCTTGTCAGGTAAGACGCGCTTTTGATGTTCGGGTCGACCGCCAGCGACAGGATGTTCTCATCGGACGACTCAAACAGGCGGTCGAACGTCGCGGCGCTTTGATTGAGCATAAAGCGCGCCGATTCCATTGACAGTCTGCCAAGCGCCCGGTTGGCCAAATTGAAAATATAGCTCCCAACAAAAGTCGGAAACAGAAGAATGACGACAAAATAGCACAGGAGGCCCAAAAAAACCGGACGGTTCCTTACGGTTCGGATTTTCCCCCGGATTTTCCGCATGTCTGTCGTCACCGTCACCGGTCTGTTCTCTCTGTTCTCACCTCACACTCACCTCACAAAAAATATGGCAATTTCCGATCATAAATGGTAAAATGCCTGTAGTCAAGACGAACGCAACCATAGATGGAAGGAGTTTCCACATAAGCATTTTATCAGAAGTACGCAAGAATGAAAAGGGCGTTATAAAGTCATTTCCGCGAACAATCCCCCTTATGAGGTGAGGTTCATGTTCGGAAACAGAAAAAAACAGGTTGCGCCGGTTCCGGTCGTCGAGCTGCGCGACGCGGAGGGGAATTCCCTATTTGTGGGGCCGATCTCCGCGCTTACGCTGACGGAGGAGCTGATTGTCAAAAAAAGCATTGAGTTTTTTTCTGACGGGGAGCCCTGCTTCATTCACCGGGGGGCCGTCGCGAC
>JAITSR010000436.1 GCA_031287655.1 Clostridiales bacterium | reverse complement strand
ATGCGATCAGTATTCTCGACCAGTGTATCTCAACCGGGGCGGAGACACTGACGCGGGACGTCGTCATGCGGACCTGCGGCATCGCGGACGACGCGTTTTTATGTGAAAGCGCGCGCATCCTCGCGGACGGGGACGTCGCGGCGATTCCGGAGCACGTCGCGGCGCTCGCGGCCTCCGGCAGGGGTCTCTCGCAGTATATCGGCGGCCTGACCGGTTTTTTTCGGAATCTGATGGTTCTCAAATTCGGTCGGGCCCGGGCTGCGTTTCCGGAAATCCAAGACGACACGTTCCAAATTATGAGCGCAATGGCCGGGACGCTTGACCTCGACCGGATTCTCGCGATCATCGGAGAGTTCGCCGCGCTCGAAAACGCGATCAAGGTCTCCGCGAATCAGAGCATCCTGCTCGAAATCACGCTCGCAAAGCTCTGCATGAACCGCTACCGCTCGGATACGGCCGTCGAGGCGCTCGGCGCGCGCATCGCCGGGCTGGAGCGGAAGGTCGAGGAATTGGAGCGGGTGGCGAGTGTACGCCAACAACCGGCGGCGGGTGTACGCCAACAACCGACAATAGACGAACCGTCGCCTGCGACGGCGCGAGCCGACGAGCGGGCGGCCCTTCCGCAGCCGGAACCGCAGGAAGTTCCGTCTCCGCACATACCTCGAGCGCCGTCATATGCCGCACCGGAGGTCCTTCCGCAGCCGGAACCGCAGGCAGCGCCCCCTCCGCTCTCGTCTCCGTCTCCGGCGGCCGCACCGTCTGACGGGAGCAAAACGATCCGACCGGTCGAAGGCGCGCGCTGGCGCGAGGTGGCAAACCACTTCAAACAGTCCGGGGACCGCGTTATTGCCGCGCTCCTGCAAAGCGCTCCGGCCTACGCGCGCGGCGACAGCGTCATTGTGGCGCTGCCCAGCGAAAAGTCCGGTTTTATCGGGATGCTGACCTCCGGCGAAAACGCGCAAAAGCTCCGCCTTGCGGTTCAAAAGACGATCGCCGGCGTCCGACGCGTCCAAGTCCTGACAGAGCGGGAGTTTACCGCGCTGGATACCCGCGCCGCGCGTCTGCCGAACGGCGGCGACGGCGGTCCTATCGGCGGGAATCATGGCGGCAGCGGCGGCAGTGATGGGAACGGCGTCGGCGGCAACAGTGACAGCGGCAGCGGCGACGGCGGCGGTAGCAACGGCGACAGCGGCGGCGCCGATGCGGACGAGCAGAGTAAAAGAGCCGCCCTCGCGCAAGCGTTGAAAGAAAAATTTCCGACGCTCACCAATATCCACCCATAAAATTGACATTTCACGCGAAGCGCGGGTATAATTTATTCTGTAATCAGCGGGCGGCGCAGAGCCGCGACGGAGGTATTGACATATGGCTAGGGGATTCGGCGGTGGCGGCGGCTTTGGCGGCGGCGCGAATATCGGCAACCTGATGAAGCAGGCGCAGAAAATGCAAAAGGACATGGCGCGCGTCCAAGAGGAACTCGCGGAGCGCACGGTGGACGCGAGCGCGGGCGGCGGAGCGGTAAAGGTCGTCGCGGCTTGCGACAAGACGATCCGGGAGATCGTGATCGCCCCGGAGGTCGTCGACCCCGAGGACGTCGAAATGCTGCAGGATTTGGTCGTCGCGGCGGTCAATGAGGCGCTGCGCAAAGCCGAGGAAACCTCCGCGGCGGAGATGGGGAAACTGACCGGCGGCCTCGGCGGTATGCCGGGACTGTTTTAGCGGTTCAAATGGAATATTACGCCGCTCCGATCGCAAAACTGATCGGCGAATTTGAAAAGCTGCCCGGGATCGGCCATAAGACTGCGCAGAGGCTGGCGTTTCACATGCTCACGCTCCCCGAGGAAAAAGCGCTGGAATTTGCGGGCGCGATCGTGGACGCGAAGCGGAATATCCACTTCTGCCCGCGCTGCTTTAATTTGACCGACCTCGACCTCTGTCCGATCTGCTCGGGCTATCAGCGGGATCAGACGGTCCTCTGCGTCGTGGAGGAGCCGAGGGACATTCTCGCGATGGAGCGCACCCATGAATTTAAAGGCCTTTACCATGTTTTGCACGGCGTCATCTCGCCGCAGGAGCAAGTCGGCCCGGACGACATCAAGATACGGGAGTTGATCACGCGCCTTTCTGACGCGGAGGTCCGCGAGGTGATCCTCGCGACAAATCCGGACATTGAGGGCGAGGCGACGGCAATCTACCTCGCGCGCCTGATCAAGCCCTTCGGAATCCGGACGACGCGTCTCGCGCACGGGATACCGGTCGGCGGCAACCTCGAATACGCCGATGAAATCACGCTCGCCAAGTCGATCGAAGGCCGCAGGGAGCTGTAGCGGCACGGTTCGCTGCAGCGGCGCGATTGGCTGCAGCGGCGCGATTATAAGGATAGGATATAGAATAGGAAACAGGATAGGATATAAGGATATTAGAATATGAGGAGGCCACTGATGAAAAGGTTATTCGTATTCACACTCATTTTTGCGTTGGTGATCGGCGCGGTCCCCGCTGCGGCTTTCGCCGCGGACGCGGAGACTAACGCTATGCCGAGCGGGCAGAAGTTGTTTTTTGACGGGCGGCTCGTCGATGTCGCCGCGTATGACATCGAAGGCCATAACTATGTGAAGCTCCGCGACATCTGTGAGCTGGTCAACTACAAGATCACATACCAGACGCTCTCGAGCGGCGAGTTTGTGACCTGTTATTACACAAAAAGGAACTATGACCGAACGGAGGATGCGAACGCGGACGCAGGGCCCCCCACGAGCGCGGCTTTGGCAAAGCCCGCGGAAATTTACGCCATTTTCAACCCCGTGCGTCTGGACCTCAACGCGGCGGACGGGTCCGGCCTTGCCGCAGCTTACAAAATCAAAGCGTATGAGATCAATGACAACAACTACATCCAGCTCCGCGACTTCGCCGCGAGGGTCAGCGAGGCCGGAGTCGAAGCCTCCGAAAAAGCGATCGACGTGCGCTACAATCCGCAGGACGACAGCGTCCAAATATTCAGCAACACGGTCTACACGGGAGAGGACATTGTCCCATCCGATGTCGAGCCTCCGTATGGACCGCAGCAGGAAAACTCATATACGGACGGCGGCGCGGAGACGGATGTCTACGGCGCGGTGGATCAGATCCTTTCTCAAATCATCAAAGACGGCATGACCGAGGATGAAAAGGTGAAGGCCGTCTATACCTGCATCATGTATAATTTCACGCATACCGGAAAAGCGGAGACGATCCCGGAAGGGAACAAGGTGACGTACACGACGCCGACACGCAGTTCAAGCGGAGGCGCCTACGTTGGTCGTGCCGGAACGCTGCTGACGAATAAAAATGGCGTGTGCGACCATTTTGCCGCGCTGTTCAAAGTGATGCTCGACCGGATCGGTATCCCTTGCGAAGTGGCCAGCGGACAGTATGTAAACCGTGACGGGTCAAAGATGCCCCACGCGTGGAACCGCGCTCAGATCGACGGCGGGTGGTATTG
>JAITSR010000427.1 GCA_031287655.1 Clostridiales bacterium | reverse complement strand
GCCTCGGCGGGGTCCGCAAGGCCGAGCAGACGTTCGCAGAGCCCTAAAAACGTGCCGCCGCCGATGCCCGTCCCGCCGAAATGTTCGGCAACGCCGCCTTCGTAAACGACAAAGGGCGTACCCGTGCCGAGACAGGCGACGACCGCGCGGTCCAAGCCGACACAGCGCGCGACCTCGGCGATACAGTCGATTTCGGCGTAGCGCGCGTCGGGCGGCGGCAGGCGGCGCGTATCGAGCATGTCGGCGCGCGCGCCGGTCACGAGCAGCCGCGCGTGATTGAGTGTGACCGCTCTGGAAACCGACTCATAGGGGAAATGAAGGTAATCGTACTTTCGCAGCGCAAAACCGCTTTCGTCGAGCAGCAGCGTCTTTACAAAACTCGTGCCGCAGTCCACGCAGAGCGCGAGCGGACTGGCGGGAATCCCCCGCTCGCAGGCGCGCGTATCTAACGCGGACGGAGCGCCCGCCGCCGCACCTGTGACGGCTGTCTGCACGGGAAGCGTTGTCCGCGCGGCGGCCGACGCTTCGCTCATCGGGCGCAGAGGAAGTCGTGGCACTGGACCGCGGCGTTGCGACCCTCGAGAATCGCCCACACGACAAGGCTCTGGCCGCGGCGCATGTCCCCGGCGGAGAACACGGTCAGCAGGCTGCTTTCATGCCTGCCATCCGCCGTGCGGACATTGCCGCGCGCGTCGGTCTCGAGCCCGAGCTGGTCGATCAGGCTTCGCTCCGGGCCGACAAAACCCATCGCCGTGAGCACGAGCCCTGCGGGCCGCACCTTTTCCGTGCCGGGAACCTCAACCGGCACGAGCCTGCCGCCCTGCCGCTGCCACTCGACCTGTACGGTCGTGAGTTTTGTGACGCGTCCGTAGTCGTCGCCGTGCAGCTCTTTGACCGTCGTCAGGTATTCGCGCGGGTCGCGGCCGAACAGCTCGATCGCCTCCTGCTGGCCGTAGTCGGTTTTTAAAACGCGGGGCCACAGCGGCCAAGGGTTGTTTAGGGCGCGCTCCCTCGGCAGGCTCGGCATGATCTCAAGCTGCGTCACGCTCTTTGCGCCCTGCCGGATCGCCGTCGCGACACAGTCCGTGCCGGTGTCGCCGCCGCCGACGATGATTACGTCCTTGTCCCGCGCAAAAAGGAGCTCGTCTGTGACGGGCGCGCCGTCGAGCAGCGATTTTGTCGCCCGGGAAAGATAGCGCACGGCCGGAACGACGCCGAACAGGCCGCTGCCGGGTACGGTCATCGAGCGCTCCTGAGTCGAGCCCGCGCAGAGCACGATCGCGTCAAACTCGCGCATGAGCCGAAGCACGGGGAAGTCCTTTCCGACCTCGGTCGAGAGCACGAATTGCACCCCCTCGTCCTCCATCAGCTGCACGCGGTTCAAAACCAGCGCCTTGGGCAGCTTCATATTCGGGATGCCATACATCAGGAGCCCGCCCGGGCGGTCCGAACGCTCAAATACCGTAACGGTGTCGCCGAGCTGATTCAGCGCGTCCGCGCAGGCGAGTCCGGACGGCCCCGAGCCGATTACGGCGACGCGCTTGCCCGTCCGGATTTTCGGCATACGCGGGCGGACCTTGCCGCGCCGCATCATCTCGTCGGCCGTGTAGCGCTCGATCTCCTTGATCGTGACGGGAGGCTCATGCTCGCCGAGCGTGCAGGAGCCCTCGCAGAGCGCCGGGCAGACGCGGCCCGTAAACTCCGGGAAGGGGTGCGTCTTGCTGAGACGCGCGTAGGCCTGCTCGATCTCTCCGCGGTAGACGAGGTCATTGATCTCGGGGATCAGGTTGCTCAGGGGGCAGCCGATCGAGGCGCCCTCGACGAGGATCCCCGCGTGGCAGTAAGGCACGCCACAGTCCATACAGCGCGCGCCCTGAATTTGAAGCGCGGAAACATCCTGATCCAAAAGGAACTCGTCATAGTCCGCGACGCGCTCCCGCTCCGGGCGATGCGAAGCCTCGACCCGCGCGTATTCCATAAATCCGGTTGGTTTTCCCATTTTTCTATTTTCCCCCTGTTTTTTGCCGCCGCTTGGCCGCCGCTTTCGGCGCGGCCCCCGTCTTTCGCGGCGCCTTTGCGCCTGTCGGAACCGCCGGAACCGCGGCCGCCGCCGTATCCGCCGCAGCCGAAGCCATATCCGCCGCAGCCGCGGCCGCCGGCGCGGAGACGACGAGGTTGAAGGCGAACAGCGCCTGTTCCTCCGCCGCGACGTTCTGCCGCCGCGCCTCGGAGAGCGCGTCCAGCACCCGCTGATAGTCGTTCGGCAGCACTTTTACAAATGTCTTTGCCGCTTTTGAAAAGTCGCCGAGGATTTGCCTTGCGCGGTCGCTGCCCGTGTACGCGAGGTGCTTTTCAAGCATTTCCCGAAGCTCCGCCTCGTCCTCTTTTGCGAGCGCCGTGAGCGTCACGAGCGACCGGTTGCAGTTTTTCGCAAAGTTCCGCGCCGGGTCCCACACATATGCGACGCCGCCGGACATGCCGGCCGCGAAATTGCGCCCGGTCTCGCCGAGGATCGCGACCTGTCCGCCCGTCATATACTCGCAGCCGTGCTCGCCGATGCCCTCGACGACCGCGATTACGCCGCTGTTGCGGACCGCGAAGCGCTCACCGGCGACGCCGCGGACGTAGAGCTCTCCCGAGGTCGCGCCATAGAGCGCGACGTTGCCGATGATGATGTTTTCGCCGGGGTCAAAGGACGCGCCGTCCGGAGGGACGACAATGATCCGCCCGCCCGAAAGCCCCTTGCCGAGGTAGTCGTTCGCGTCGCCGTGCAGGTCGAGCTCGACGCCGGGCGCGAGGAAAGCGCCGAAGCTGAGGCCCGCGGCCCCGTCAAAATGCAGCTTGACGCTGCCGTCCGGCAGGCCGTCCGGCCCGTAGCGGCGCACGATCTCGCTCGAAAGGATCGCGCCGACGGTGCGGTTGCTGTTTGAGATCGGGAGGTGGTACTCCACCTTGTCGCCCCGCCGCTCGATCGCCGAACGGCACAGCGAGAGCAGCGCATTCTGGTCGAGCGTCCGTTCGAGCGCGTGGTCCTGCATCCGCGTGTAGTAACGGGCGCGCGCGCTGTCGACGGCCTTGGGCTGATACAGGAGCCGCGAGAGGTCGATCGTCTGCGCTTTTTCGTTGATCGCCGACGGGCTCTGTCGCAAAAGCTCGACATGGCCGATCAGCTCGGAGAAGTCGCGCACGCCGAGGCGCGCCATCCACTCGCGCACCTCCTGCGCCAAAAACCGCATAAAGTTTTCGATGTGTTCGGGTTTGCCGGCGAATTTTTTCCGCAGCTCCTGATTCTGCGTCGCGATGCCGACGGGGCAGGTGTCGAGGTTGCAGACGCGCATCATGTCGCAGCCGAGTACGATCAGCGGCGCGGTCGCCATCGAGAACTCCTCCGCGCCGAGCAGCGCCGCGACGATGATGTCGCGCCCCGTCATCAGCTTGCCATCCGTCTCGAGCACGACGCGGCTGCGCATATTGTTCAGCAGGAGGCTCTGATGCGCCTCCGCGACGCCGAGTTCCCAAGGCAGGCCCGTGTGCCGGATGCTCGTGCGCGGCGCGGCCCCGGTTCCGCCGTCATAGCCGCTGATTACGATTACGTCCGCGAGCCCCTTTGCGACGCCGACCGCGACCGTGCCGACGCCCGCTTCCGAAACGAGCTTTACGCTGATGCGCGCGCTGCGGTTCGCGTTTTTCAGGTCGCGGATCAGCTGGGCCAAGTCCTCGATCGAGTAGATGTCATGATGCGGCGGCGGCGAGATCAACTCGACGCCCGGCGTCGAGTGGCGGGCTTTCGCGATCCAAGGGTACACCTTTTTGCCGGGGAGCTGGCCGCCCTCACCGGGCTTTGCGCCCTGCGCCATCTTGATCTGGATTTCGACCGCGTTGTTTAAGTAGTGGATCGACACGCCAAAGCGCCCGGAGGCGACCTGCTTGATCGCGCTGCAGCGGTTCGTGCCGTCCGCGTCGGGGATAAAGCGCTCGGCGATCTCGCCGCCCTCGCCCGTGTTGCTCTTGCCGTGCAGGCGGTTCATCGCGATCGCGAGGCACTCGTGCGCCTCCTGACTGATCGAGCCGTAGGACATCGCGCCCGTTTTGAAACGCTTCACGATGTTTTCGACCGGCTCGACGAGGTCGATCGGCAGCGGCTTTTCCGCAGTCGTGATCCGCAGCATCCCGCGGATGTTTTTTAGTTCGCGCGTCCTAAGGTTCACGCGCTCCGAAAAGACCTTGAACATCTCATAGTTCCCGGTGCGGCAGCTCTGCTGCAAATAGAAGATGTTTTCGGGGTTGTACAGGTGGTATTCGCCTTTTTTGCGCCATTTGTAGTCCCCGCCGGGGTCGAGCGGCTCGGGTTTTGTCGTCGGCTCAAAGGCCGCCGCGTGGCGCTGCCGCGCCTCCTGCTCAATCTCCGTGAGCGTGACGCCGCCGATCCGCGACGTCGTGCCCGTGAAGTAGCGCTCGATCACGGTGTCGCTGACGCCGAGCGCCTCAAAGATCTGCGCGCCGTGGTAGCTGCGCACGGTCGAGATCCCCATCTTTGACATGATCTTCACGATCGTCTTTGTCATCGCCTTGCGGTAGTTGTACCGGGCCTGCTCGCCGGAAAACGGCAGCATCCGCTCGTCCGACATCCACGAGAGCGTGCGGTAGGCGAGGTAGGGGCAGACCGCGTTCGCGCCGTAGCCGACGAGCAGCGCCAGATGGTGCGCCTCGCGGGCCTCGCCCGTCTCGACGATCAGGCTGATGCGTGTGCGCATGCCCTTGCGCACGAGGTGGTGGTGCAGGCCGGAGACGGCGAGCAGCGCGGGAATCGGGATTTTGTATTCGCTCGCGCCGCGGTCCGAGAGGATAATCAGGTTGTAGCCGCTGTTCATCGCGATGTCCGCCGCAAAGAACAGGTCGTCGAGCGCCTTTTGCAT
>JAITSR010000421.1 GCA_031287655.1 Clostridiales bacterium | reverse complement strand
GGCAATCCGGCCATTTGGCGTGTAACAGGTCAGCTCAGTCACTCACGCCGCGCCTGATTGCAGGCGTGCGCGGCGCGCGTGCCGCGCATATCACGCGTTTGGGGCGGATGCGGCGGTTTTTGCGGAAGCCGCTGCGCTTGCAGCTGCGGTCTCTTTGGCAGCTGCCGTTCCGGCCGCCGCCGTTGCCGCCGCTGTTGTGGCCACCGTTTCGGTTGCAGCTGCGATCTCTTTGGCGATTGCCGCTGCGGTCTCTTTGGCAGCTGCCGTTCCGACCGCCGCCGTCGTGGTCGCCGCCGTTGCCGCCGCGTCCGCGGTTTGGGCGGCTTTTTCCGGCGTCCCGGCAGGCGCGTCTTTTCGCAGGACGAGAAAAGCGTTCGGCAGATAGCGGCCCGTCGTTTTCATCGGGGTCGACGGGCTCCCGATGATTTCTCCGTCGTACATCATAACCGACGAGCTGCCGCCGTCACAGAGCCCGGCGTTGACACAGCCGTAGTCGGCCAGAATAGCGGCGACCTCGCCCGCCGAGATGCCCAACGAGTGTCCCGGCTGACGCCCGTCGAACGTCGCCATCACGATCGTGCCGTCGGCGCGCTGCCCTATCGCCGTGCGCGGCTGCATCCCCCATCCCGCGCTGCCCTTCACAAGCGTTTTGCCGTCCGCGATCAGCGTCGGCCCATACTGCGCAAGGTCCCGGATGCGATACTTTTCAAAGTCCTTGATAATCCCGACGACCATCGTATGGTTGTCGTTCAGGCCGACGGAGGCGTATTCGGACTTCGACCCGTTGCCCCATACCTTGCCGTCCGCGACGCTCCAGCCGATGATCACGCCGCCCTTGCCGTGCCCTTCCGGGTCGTCAAAGCCGTTGCCGTTCATGCCCGCAATCGCGTCGTGCTCCTTCAGATACGCCGAGAGCAGCTGACCCTGAGAACCCTTTGAACGCGTGTGCCGCACGACGACGCGCGACGGGTCGGATACGATCATAAGCCGACCGACATATCCGGCCGTCCTCAGCTCAATGACCGTGAGGTCCTCCGCTTCGTCGCGCACAATCACTTTATTGCCAAACTCGTCTTTGTCCCCAACCCGAATCGTCGGGGCCGCCGGTTCGATCGCAGCTCCGCCGCCGAGACCGCCGAGACCGGGCTGCCGAGCCAAATTCTGTGTACCGCCGTCGGCGCCCGCTCCCGATCCGGAGCCAACCCCCGAGCCGCCGCTCAGCCCCGCGCCGCCCGGGTTCTGCGCCGCGCCGCCGTCCGTCTGCCCATCTGCCCCGCCGTCGCCCGCGGCCTGCGCCGCCCATTCTCCGCCGCCGAGCAAGTCGGGGTTGCTGATCGTGCCTTCCTCCGTGACGACCTGCCGGGACATGACCCGGTCGACGAGCCAGCCGGGAAAGAGCCGCGTCGCGAGCCATTGGTGATCGGCGGTCGTCATCGCCGTCTCAATCCAGATGTCGCGCAGATCGCTCAGCCCCGGAATATCGGAAAACACGGTCGTCATGTATAACGTCGCAAGCAGGGCGAACGCGATGTTCACCCGCATCAGGATCGCCGCCGCGCCTTGCCGCCGGTCCGTACCTTCTTCTCCCTTTTTTGATCGCTTACCCGAACCCATTGATGTCATCCCTCACCTGATCGATTCTTGACATATACCGCGCGCCATTTCCTCTATTTTAGCATATTCACCGCCCCGCGGCAATGAAAATGCGCGGGAAGCGAGAGACCGCGAGCGGCTAAACGGCCTTGATTCGCTTTGGGTAGAGTGATATTCTAGGTAGAAGATGTTGGGAGGTTTGTTAATTGAAAAAGAAATCATTAACGATTGGGATTGACGATTTTAGAAGAGTCAGAGAAGATGATCGCTATTACGTGGATAAATCACTCATGATCCGCGATTTTATGGAACAGGATGATCAGGTAACGCTGATTACGCGCCCTCGCCGCTTTGGGAAAACGCTTAACATGATGATGATCCGCGAATTCTTTGATATAACAAAGGACAGCCGAGCTATTTTTGAAGGCTTGGCAATCATGGACACGGAGTACGCGGCGCAAATCAATACCCGACCTGTGGTGTTCCTGACCATGAAAGACTGCGATGCTGACACAGCGGAGAGTTTGTGCAGGATGCTAGCTGAAAACATATTCAAGGAATACCTCAGATATACTACATTATTTGAAAACAAAGTAGATCCCCAAAACTTGTATTACGTAAAAATCTATATGCTGCTTAATAAGATGCTTAAAGAAACTGTTACATTGGACGATCTTGTTTATTCGATGTACTACCTGATGATGGCGGTAACTACATTCTATGGAAAAAAGCCATTGTTACTCATAGATGAATACGACGCACCTATTCTTTCCGCTTATGAACACGGTTACAGAAAGAAAATGGGGAGTTTTTTCTCTACATTTTATGGTGTCACCTTCAAAGGGAATGAATATCTGGATTGCGCCTTGCTCACCGGTATACAGAGGATAGCTAAAGAAAGCATTTTTTCTCGGTTAAATAATCTCAGAGTTTATACCGTGTTGAATGAACGCTATTCTGAATACTTCGGACTTACCGGCGAAGAAACAGAGCAGCTGCTTACAGATTATGATCTTGAGTTAAACGATGAGGTAAAGCGTCAGTACAACGGCTACCTATTCGGCGGCACTGAGATTTATAATCCCTGGTCGGTTCTAAATTATGCCGAGAGTGGTTCTTTACAACCCTATTGGATCAATACGTCCACAAACGCGCTGATTCGGGAATCTATTGCGGGAGCGGACGCGTTTTTCCGAAAAAGTTATGAGAGACTTCTGAAGTTTGGTGAATCGTCGGTTTATATTAACCTTGAAACAGCCTTTGCCGAACTGAAAGACGAACATACTTTATGGGGCTTGCTGGTGAACGCGGGCTATTTGACTGTCACTGAAAGCGATGCGATTAGGTCAGAAGTCACAGTAAAAATCCCTAATGGCGAAGTGCGCTCTGAATTTATCAGAATCGTTTCACACTTAGGACATATGGGAGACAGCAGCCTAACCAAGATGTTCGAATGTCTCTTTGCGCGTAAAATGGATGAGTTCTTGGAGCTGTACCAGCATATGGTACTAGAAAGCGCCAGCTATTACGACGCCAAGGAAAATGCCTACCATATGCTTTTCTTGGGGATGTGTCTGTCCCTTACGGGGCTTTATAAAGTGACGAGCAATTTGGAAAACGGGGATGGGCGCAGCGATATTAAACTTGAATCACTCACCGCCGGCAGGGTGCATATGATCATAGAGTTTAAGCAGGGCGAAGATATTGCGAAGCTAAAGAAAGAAGCTCTCCAACAAATATTGGATAACCAGTATTACGCGGGCTTGCAGGGTGAGGTTCTTTGTCTCGGCGTCGCCCACAACAAGAAAAAATGCGAGATTGCCTATTGCAGTGTACAAAGAAAATAGCAGGTCAGACGAACGGAGTGTATCTTTGGATTTGACTTCTGAGGAAATAGACGCATATCCCTTCCGGACAAATGGCCTTGATTCGCTTTGGGCAGAGTGATATTCTAGGTAAAAACGGAAAGGAGCGGCGGACGGCGATGTCAGTTCAAAAACTCAATAACGCCCGTATCGCGGGCGAGAACGTCTGCATAGAGTTCAAACGCTGCGGCGCGGGGATTGAAGCCGACACATATGAAACCGTCTGCGCGTTTCTGAACCGTTTCGGAGGCGACATCTATCTCGGCGTTGAGGACAACGGCGACGTGCGCGGTGTTCCCGAAAAAGCAGCGTCGGATATGGTCAAAAACTTCATCAATATTGTCGGCAATCCGGACTTGGTTTCGCCTACGGTCTATCTTGCGCCCGTACTATTCAAGTACGAAGGCAAGACCGTAATCCATATCCGCGTTCCCGTGTCCGCAGACGTTCACACTTACAAAAAAGTTGTGTACGACCGCGCGGGCGATGCCGATGTGCGCGTCAAAGGCACGAACCGCATTGCCGAGATGTATATTCGCAAGCACGATATTTTCACCGAACGCCGCGTTTTTAAGTATGTGACGGAGGAAGATTTGCGGCTCGACTTGATACCTCGCCTGCGGCAAATGGCGGCGAACCGCATTATTGACCACCCGTGGAATACGCTCGGCGATTTGGACATCCTGAAAAGCGCGGGGCTTTACGGCGAGGACAAGGCGACGGGCGACAGGGGCTATCTGCTTGCGGCGGTTATGCTGCTCGGCAAGGACGACGTTATACGTTCCGTCGTGCCCGCATACCGCACCGACGCTTTGCTGCGCAAGGTGAATATAGACCGCTACGACGACAGGCTTATCGTGCAGACCAACCTAATTGAGAGCTATGAGCTTTTGATGGGCTTCGCCGAGAAACATTTGTGGGATAAGTTCTACTTGGAAGACGACGCGCGGATAAGTCTGCGGAACGCCATTTCGCGGGAAATGCTCGTGAACACGCTGATGCACCGCGAGTTCACAAGTTCTTTTATGGCGAAGTTTATCATTGAAAAGAGCAGAATGTTCACGGAGAACGCCAACCGCGCCACAAGCGACGACCCTATTACGCCGGAGAATCTTGAACCGAATCCCAAAAATCCGATTGTGGCGGCGTTTTTCCGCAATATCGGGCTTGCGGATGAACTTGGTTCAGGCGTTCGCAAGCTGTTCAGATACGTTTTGCGCTATTCCGGCAAAGACCCGCAAATGCTTGACGGCGACGTATTCAGGACGATTGTGCCGCTTGACGACAACTATTCGTGTGACGCAACGCTCGGCGAAAATCAAAGTGCAAAAACAAAGGGCAAAAATTG
>JAITSR010000388.1 GCA_031287655.1 Clostridiales bacterium | reverse complement strand
TAGCAGCAATGAAAATGTCTAAAACAATCGAACCGAATTTGTTATCGGTTTGCGGTATGAATTGTCTGGTGTGCTACAAGCATTGTGCGGCAAAATCCGCCAAACACCAATGCCCCGGGTGTTTATCAAACAACCCCGATAAACCGAAGCATTGCCGTATCTGTAAGATTAAAGCGTGTGCGGACGGTAAAGGTAATAAGCGTTGCTTAGACTGTAAGACTTTCCCCTGCACTTTGATAAAAAATCTTGAAAAGAGTTACAATAAGCGGTATTCCGAGAGCCTTGTTGTGAACAGCGTGTATGTCCGTGAAAATGGAATAGAAGCATTTATGAAATCGGAAAGGCAGAACCGCATTTGCGCGGACTGCGGCGGTGTTATTTCACTTCACGACAAAGTGTGTAGCGATTGCCAACGCGATTACGCTCCGGGAAAGGCAGGGAAAGAGTGAAGATTGCTACTATCGGCGGATTGATATAACACGGTAATAAGCCGTAACGATTGGAAGGATGATAAAATATGGGTAAAGAGATTACGTTTTACGGAGAACAGTTTCAAGGACTATCAGACCACGGAGAGTTTACTCAAGGAAGAGTGTTTCTCATAATGCCGTTTGCAGAAGAATTTAATGATACATTTTCCGCAATCGTTGATGAATGCCAAAAACTGCGATTGGATGCTTCTCGAGTTGATGTTGGAACAGGTTCTGGGCTTATTCTGCGGAAAATTTTCAAAGAAATTGAAGATTCCGAATTTATTATAGTCGATTTAACCGATGAGCGTCCTAATGTATACTATGAGTTGGGTTATGCACACGGGGTAGGTAATGGCGAAAACGATATTTTATTAGTGGCCAAGCAGGGCGTAAGACTTCATTTTGACATAGCCCCACTGTCTGTGAAGTTCTATTCATCTACAGAAGACCTGCGCAAAATAGTACACTTTAATTTGAAAGAGATGATACGTCTAACAAGATGATTTTGTCGCTCGGCAAGCGACCTTTACTCCGTTCAAAAGCTATATAATTTGGCTACAAACCAAAACTTGAACGGAGGGCAAACACAATGAAAAACAATCTTATGGCACTGGTCTTTATCCTCGACCGCAGCGGCTCGATGGGCGGGTTGGAGTCCGACACAATCGGCGGGTTCAACGCAATGCTCGCGAAGCAACAGGCGCAACCCGGCGAGTGCCGCATTACAACGGTGCTTTTCGACGGAGAGTACGAAGTGCTGCACGACCGCCTTGACCTCAAAGCGGTATCACCGATTACGGACAAAGAATACTTCGTGCGTGGCAACACCGCCCTGCTTGATGCGGTCGGCAAAACAATCGGTAAAATCGGCAACGCGCAAAAGCAATCGAAGCCGGAGTACCGCGCCGACAAAGTGCTGTTCGTTATCACGACGGACGGAATGGAGAACGCTTCCCGCGAGTACACCTACGCAAAGGTGAAGTCGCAGATTGAGCGGCAAAAGTCGCGGTACGGCTGGGAGTTCATATTCCTCGGTGCGAACATTGACGCGGCGGAGGTTGCAGACAGCTTTGGCATCGACCGCAGCCGCGCTCAAAACTTCCATAACGACAGCGAGGGCGTTGAGCTTAATTATCGCGTGGTCAGCGAGGCGGTCACGTCGTTCAGGTCTGCTCCGGTCGGCGCTCCGCTCGCCAAAGAGTGGAACCGGGATATTGAAGCGGACTATCAGCGCAGAGGAGGCAGAAAATGATTGGAGCGATTATCGGCGACATCTTTGTCTTATCGCTGCCGCGCAAACCGACTAATAGCAATAAGGGAGTCCCCAAACTGGACTCCCTTATTGTGCATACATGTCGTGTCACTAGTGTTGGTGCGCATGGGCCGCTCGCCTGCGTCGCCGTGGCCGCGGCCGCCTATTTTTTGTTGAAGTAGAATGGTTCGCCGCTCTTTGCGGAGACGTAGATCGCCTCTAAAATCTCGGACACGACGCACGCCTGTTCGGGCAGCACGACCGGGGGCGTGTCGTTTTTGACCGCCTCGATCCAGCGGCGCGCCTCGGTGATCGCGGGCGTCTCGGCGATGCCGTCGAAGAAAGCGACGCCGCGCGCGCTCATATCCGGCTTGATCTCAACCAACTTGCCGAACTCGTCCTTGTTGATCGAAACGCCGTTTTTGATCTGCGCGCCGGCCTTGTCGCCATGCAGCGCGACGCTCACCTCCTGCACGGGTTCGATCGTGTTCAGCGCCCAGCTCGTCTCCAAGATGATCGTCGCGCCGTTTTCCATCACGATAAAGCCGAACGCGGAGTCCTCGACCGTGTGCTGCTTTTCGTCCCACGGTCCCCAAGGGTTCGCGCAGTTCGGGTTCGGGAGCATTTTGTACTTTGTGCCAAGAACCATCTTGGGGCTGTAATTGTCCATCAGATAGAGCGTCAGGTCGAGGGAGTGAGTGCCGATGTCGATCAGCGGTCCGCCGCCCTGCTCGTATTCGTTCAAGAACACGCCCCAGTTCGGGGTGCCCCTGCGCCGGATCGCAAATGATTTCGCGTAATAGATATGCCCGAGGTCGCCGCGGCCGATCACCTGCTTTAAGTAGACGCTTTCGGGCTTGTGGCGGTGCTGGTAGCCGATCGTCAGCTTCTTGCCGCTCTTTTTCGCGGCCTCGACCATGCGACGGGCGTCCGCGGCGCTCTTGGCCATCGGCTTCTCGCACATGACATGCTTGCCCGCGTTCAGCGCGTCGATCGAAATATCGGCGTGGGAACGGTTCGGCGTCAGGACGTGTACGACGTCGATCGCGGGGTCGCGCAAAAGCTCCTTGTAGTCGGAGTAGACCTTCGCGCCCGGAGCGCCGTATTCCGCGGCGGCCTTTTGCGCCTTTTCGACCACGATGTCGCAGAAGGCGACCATGTCAACCTCCGCGTGCAGCGCCTTCAACGAGGGCATATGCTTTCCGCCCGCGATCCCGCCGCAGCCGATGATCCCGATGTTCAGTTTCTTACCCATTTTATCCTCTTATCCTCCAGTTCTTATTGATTTTTCAAAATTCCACATATTTGCCGGTTTTGGACGAGATATAGGAGGCCTCAATGATCTTTGTCATCGAGAGCGCAGCGGCCGTGCCGAGATGCTTGGGCGTGCCGGTACCGTCTACGCAGGCGTCTACGAACTGCATGATCGGGGACTTCTTGCCCTCCGGGAGACTTGCCGGTTCGACCTCTTTGACGCCGAGCCCCGCGAGCGCCCGCTGCGAAACGAGTACGCTGCTGCCGTGTACAAAGACCGAGCCCTCCGTGCCGTACACCTCGAGCAGGTCCGGCACGCCGAGCGTCACGAAGGCCGTTTCGCAAGTGCCGAGCACGCCGTTTTTGAACTCGACGACCGCGATCGCGTTCTCGTCCGAGGATGTGCTGTACGGGCTTGTCATCATGCCGCTCACACGCTTTGGCTCGCCGAACAGGAACGAGAGGATGTAGACCGGGTGCGCGCCGAGGTCCATCATTGCGCCGCCGCCGGTCTTGCTCACGTCAAACCAGTAATCCGGAAGCCAGTGGTCACTCACGCCGGAGTGGCTGCGGCGGAAGCGCGCGCCCGTGACCTTGCCGAGCAGGCCGTTGTCGATCAACTGCTTCACATAGAGGACCCTCGGCGTCGGGAGCAGCGGCAGGGAGATTGTAAACGTGATCCCGGCGGCCTCAATCGCCTTGCAGAGCGTCTCGCAGTCCGCCGTCGTCGTCGCGAGCAGCTTTTCGGTAAAGACGTCCTTGCGGGCGGCGACGGCCTTGCCGATCAGCTCGGGGTGCATGGTCGTCGGCGAGTTGCAGACGACAGCCGTGATGTCCTTTCGCGCGAGGAACGCGTCGTAGTCCTCGATGAACTCCGCGCCGCGCTGTTCTGCCCACGGTTTCCCGCGCCTCGGGTCCTCGTCCCAAACAGCCGCGATCCGCGCCTTTCCGCTCTCGGCGATCTCCTTTGCGTAGCCGTTTGCGTGTACATGCCAAGCACTGATGATTCCGACATTCAGCATTGTTGTACCCTGTCCTTTCTTTCGTTTATTCTTTCGATCTTTGTTCCGCGCATGATTCCATTGATTGGTTCAAGTTTATGGTTATATGCTTATTTTTCTGGGAGCGGGTCGTGGTCGAACCAAACGCCGTCGGCTTTTAACCGGTCATGCAGCGTGCGGTAGGGCAAGTCGCGCACGTCCCCGATCCCGCCGAGCGCGCACAGCGCCGCCGCCGTGCCGGCCGCCTGACCCTGCGCCATGCAGCAGACCGTGTTGCGCGTGGACATATGCGCGTCGTGGTTCGTGGAGATCAGCATCCCGATCGCGAAAAGGTTCCGCAGCTCCTTGACCTGAATCGCCCGATAGGGTAGGCCGTAGCTTTCGCCGTTTTTCACCTGAAAACGCGGCGCCGAATCGTGAAAGCCGTAGCTCAGGATGTCGTCCTCGTAATGTGTGCCGTTGATGATTTCCTCGTTTGTCATATCGTATTCGCAGGTAATGCAGCGCGCGCGGCGGATCGTCAGACTGGGGCTCGTCCGCGCGATAAACGCGTTTTCGCAGCCGGGCAAATAGCGCCGCATGAGCTCAATGCTCCTGATCTGCCGCTCCCGCAGAAGGTACTCGGTTTCGGTCAGCGCGTCGCGGTACAGCGGATTTGTCTGCATCCGGCAGCTGATTTTGACGAACATCAAATAGTCGTCGCGGGTCGTGCTGACCGTGGCCGCGCAGTCGACCTCCCGAAACGCGGACGCGACGTGATCGCCGAGCTTTTTAAAGTCCGCGACGATGCGGATGACTTTGTCCGGTTTTCCGTCGCGGTCGCCGCGCGCGAGTTCATGCACCGCGTCATGCGCCGACAGAAAGTCATAATAGCGCTCAATGTTTACGCCGCCGACCCCCATCGAGTTTGTGACGCCGTGGTCGTTCAGCTCGATATGCGGGGCGGACGCCCTCGCGCTGAGGTCGCCAAAGCCCGTCGCGTCGATAAAATTCTTCGCGAAAAAGATTTCCGCGCCTTGGTGACTCTCGACGACGGCCCCCCGGAGGCGGTCCCCGTCGCGGACGACGTCGGTCAGCGTCGTGTTCAAAAAGAGCTGCACGCCGGATTCCCGAAGCATTTTCATAATCACGAACTTGTAAATTTCCGTGTCGATCGTCGTGCAGGCCGAGTCATAGACGACGTTTGACAGCTGATCGACATGTCCCGGCGTTCCGCCATGCGCCTTTAGCACATGGATGATCTCGTCGGGGATCCCCCGGACGAGCTGGCGCTTCTCAACGCCGGGGAACGCCTGCCAGAGGTTAAAATAGCTGTGCAGGGAACACCCGCCCTCCACGATTGTGCCGCCAAAGTAGCCTTTTGCCTCGACGAGCGCGGTCCTCGCGCCTGCCCGCGCGGCGGCCAGCGCCGCAACCGTGCCGCCCGTGCCGCCTCCCGCCACGAGTACGTCAAATTCCCGCGCCGGCAATTTGCGCGGGCTCGCGACATAGTATTGCAACCCGTCTGTTCCTGCTTCCGTTCTCGCTTCCATTTATTTGCCCCCTTTCGCGCGCACGCGCGCTGGCCATGCCGCGTCCCCACGGCTCTTGACACCTATATCGACTTATCCCGACCTATCCCGATACAAGGCGCTTTGTGCGCGGCCGCCCGATCATTTGCCAGTATTGTATCACGGTTTACTAATCAGGCCAAGTCTGTAAAGTTAATTGGTAAAGTCAATTGGAGCGATTGGAGCGACGCGTGACTTCCATGAACCGTGTTTCTGTGTTACGATATGGGCAGCGCCGAACGGCGCAAAAAGGCCTTGGCCCCGAATGAACTCGAAAATCAAAAGGACCGAAAAGAAGCAGAAAAGGGGCCGAAAAGGAGTGGATTTGACAATGAGACTCTATATCAAACAAAAAGTGTTCTCGTGGAAGGACCGCTTTTCCGTCAAGAACGAAGACGAAACGGACGTATACAGCGTCGAGGGCGAGCTCTTTGCGCTCGGGAAGAAACTGCATATCCGCGACGCGGACGGGCGTGAAGCCGCGTTTATCCGCCAGAAGCTGCTCGCGTTTATGCCGCGCTACTACATCGAAATCGGCGGAGATACCTTTGAGATCGTCAAGGAATTTACTTTTTTTAAGCCGCGCTTCCGGTTCGGAGGCTTGCCTTGGCAGCTGCAAGGCGATTTTTTCGAGCATGAATACGCGCTCACAGACGGCGGGCGGGAGATCATGCGGCTGACAAAGAAATGGCTGACATGGGGGGATACATACGAGCTCGACATCGCGGATCCCGGCGACGCGCTGCTGTGCCTGTGCGTCGCGCTCGCGGTCGACTGTGTGTTGGCGCAGCAGACGGCGGCCGGCGGGGCGGGGGGCCGTTCATGAAAAACGCGATGATTGTGGTCAGCGGTTATTTGGCCGCGGGAAAAACAACATTTGCGTTAAAGCTGTCGCAGACGTTGGGTGTTCCGTGCTTTTGCAAAGATTTGGTGAAAATTGCGCTTGGGGAGCATATTTCGATCGCCAACCGTGAGGACAGTAAAAGACTGAGCCGCGCGACGGTTGAAGTGATGCTCCACATTGCCGATAATTGCCTGAGAACCAATACTCCGCTGATTTTGGAGGGCAATTTTAGAATCGCCGATGCCGACGAAATCAGTACACTCTGCCGTAAATACGACTGCAGCGCGCTGACATTCCTTTTTGTCGGCAATTCAGAAATATTGCACAGGCGCTTTGTCTCTCGTGAATCCACATCGGAGCGCCACCCGGTCAACCGTGATTTCGGCCCGCCCATCAGTCGTATGGAGTATGACGATTATGTTAAAGAGCTCCGTGATATAAAAATACCCGGCGAAACGCAGATCGTTGATACCACGGATTTTGAAAGCGTAAATTATGAGCGGCTGATAAGCAAAGCAGGCGCGTTCCTCGGCAGAGATATACGTCTCGCGTAAAATAGCCGCCCGCACCGGTTCATCCGCTTTTATCTTTTTTCCGCCGCCGCCGAAATTAGCCGCTCTTTTTCCTGCCGCGACAACCGTTTGACGGCAAACTCGCGGCTTTGCGCTTCTTTTTTCGTCTGAAACGCCTCGACAAAAACCAGTTCGACAGGACAGCGCGTATGCGTATACTTCCCGCCGATCCCGTCGTTATGCGCTTTTAAGCGTTTCTCTAAATTGTTCGTCCAGCCCGTATAGTATGTGCCGTCGGAGCATCGGACAATATATGTATAGTTCAACAATTCCTTAGTCCAATTTTATGCGGTATGCTTTTCCTTCTATCCGTTTCATTTCAGTGGTACCCATTTAGCACTCAAAACAGTAATCAAGGCCTCCCGCGTTTTTACTGGAAGCCTTGATTCTACGAACCTGCCAGGCGGGACTCGAACCCGCAGCCTACGGTTTAGAAGACCGTTGCTCTATCCAACTGAGCTACTGGCAGAAAAAAGTTGTTTGCTTAAAGCCCTTTCAGACACCGTAAATCTGTACCGGTCTGGCTTTCCGTGAGCCGCGCCACTTGATCGAACGTGGCGTCGAGTTTGCCCTCTATACGCTCGAGTCTTGTCTCCACGCGGTCGAGCCGCCGCCCAATACTCGCTTGGCCGATCTCCATTTGGTCAAGCCGATTGTTGACATGCGCGAATTGCTCGGCCACATCTGTCTTTAACTCGTCGAATCGCCCGTTCATCTCATCAAACTTGTCGAGAATTTTCAGCAAAATATCGGTCTCTGCCATCGCAGTCTCCTTTGTCCCCCGCCGCCGTCGCTATTCTGCTGCGTGTTCTC
>JAITSR010000209.1 GCA_031287655.1 Clostridiales bacterium | reverse complement strand
CGCTGGATACGGGTAATGTTTTGGGTCATGGAACCAATATTATCGCGACGAAAACATCTCATGCCGCGAACGGGAAAACCTTGGTTGTGTCGGCGCATTACGATACCATATCGAATTATACAGGCGCGATTGATAACGCTTCGGGTGTGACCGCCGTGTTGGAGGCGGCAAGGGTTCTGCAGAACTACGAGTTGCCTTTCAACGTAACATATGTACTGTTTGACGCGGAGGAGGCCCATCTTTCCGGGTCTGATTATTATGTGAAGCAATTAACCGAAGAACAGCGCGCCGCTGTTATCGGCAATATCAATTTGGATATGGTGGCTGAAAAAGACGCAGGGGATTTCGTCTTTATAACGCCATTGGCCTCCCATAGCGCCCTGACTTATCTGTACGACGTAATCATCTCGCCGGACGACCCTATTGCTCTTTGGGGGTTGGCTGCGAGCGACAGCGCTTCATTTGAAAAAGCCGGTTTACCCGCCCTTACTTTATACCAAAACGCCGCGGATTATTCCATCCAAACGGCGGAAACCGATTTGGACAAAATGGATTTGGCCTGCCTTAGAGCCGCGACGGAAATCGCCGTCAAATTCATCACGGGAATCGATTTGCAAAAATACGAACAAATACTCTCGACGCTGCCGAGCGTTGACCTTGGCGTAGAGGCGTTGAACACCCCGTCGCATTATAACGACCACAACATTAAAAAAGGGGCGATTGACGGTTTTTCATTCGCGCGCGCTTACAGCAAGCTGCTTCCGGGCGGCGTCTACAGTGAGTTTTATTACATGTTTCGCAGTCAGGAAGGCAGGGAATACGCGATAAGGCAGATTCCGAGCGCCGCGGCCATACCGCTTGACGCGTCAAAATACACGAAGAAAACGAGAAGCGGCGGTTATTTTATGGATTATTATCTGTATTCAGACGGTGGAAATACGACGCTGTACATTGGAAACAACCTATCGTTCCAGACGATCATTTTCGGAAATATCAGCGGACCGGAGGCGGAAGCCGTATTTTTCAATATACTTCGTGAATAAATATGGATATTTCATATCTGATCAATATGTTGCCGCCCCAAATATTTCTTCCCCTGTCGGTGGTTTTGTCGTATAATGATATGGATAGGTGGTGGCGCGCGGTAATTGGCCTTGAAAGATTTTAGGTTGATGGAGAAGGATAGTGAGACGATGAAACCAAAAATATATTTGGATAACTGTAGTTTTAACCGTCCGTATGATAATCAGGTGCAGATGAAAGTGCGCTTGGAAACGGAGGCGAAGCTGTTCATTCAGTGCGGAGTCCGCGAGGGCAAGTATTCTCTCTGCTGGTCATTTATGATGGATTACGAGAACGGCAAAAATCCGTATGACGAAAAACGCGACACCATCGCGTTATGGGAAAATATCGCGGAGGATTTTTGCCCGCCGTCTGAAAATGTTTTTTCACGCGGCAAGACGATAATGGCGCTGGGGATAAAACACGAGGACGCGCTTCATATCGCTTGCGCGATAGATCGGCATTGTGGATATTTTGTTACAACGGACAGGAAAGTTTTGAGCAAAAGTGTTGATGGCATAAGAATAATAAATCCTGTGGATTTTGTGTTAGAGACGGAGGCGGATCATGAGAACTGATAACGCGTTAAGGTATGATGTAATGGGAACGATCGTGAGAGAGTACGGCGACATAGATGCGGAGCGTTTTATTTCTATGATCAAGTGCGACACATTTGATTATACCGAATGGCGGCGCGGACAGTGGAACGATATGACTATAGAGGAAGTATATGCAGAGGCGGTCGCCCATTATGAAAAAAAGAAGAACGCTGGCAAGGGGGATTAGGCGCCCTCCCTCTTAAATGTAAACGAACATGCCGCTTCACAATTTGTATTCAGCGGCGAAGATTCCACTCGCAGCAGCCGCAGCTTTACGCCGAGGGCATTTTGATAATGATACCGAAAATGCCCGGCGCAGCAGCCGCAGTAAGTCGGCGTAACCGAAAACGGCTGTTTCAGCTTTTTTATGACACTGCAAGAGCAGGTATTGGCGCCTGCGTGTTTGCCGTTTTGATGGCCTGAAAACGTTACGGTTATAGTGCCATCCTCATTTAAGGCAGGCGCCATCATGTATTCTACGGTCGACAACAATTTTATTTTTTCACCGAGGGTTTTGTTTGCGTGTTTTTGAGCGAACGCTTTACAATCCTCGTCACGCTTGCCGGTCTTGCAGCAGCCTTGCGACTCCATAATGGCCATGCATTGTTCGTGTGATAAAAACTCGTCCATCTTTTCAACGGCGGCTATGTATGGCATGGGATTTCCGCCGCTTGTATCAGCGTCAAAACCCAGCTGCGCCCGGATTTCCTCCGGAATTTTCAGTTTGATCGCGGCGTCCCGCATTTTCTTCAGACTTGCCATAACGATGTCCCCCAATTCATTCACAATCCCTTAACATGGATGCCTTCCTGACTAAATGCTACACGATCCCACATTCTCTGTCAATGCCGCAAAAACCCTCTGGACTTTTGGTGAAATAATTGTTAAAATACATTTGTTACGGACGGAGCGCTAACATTCCGGGGCAGGCGCGGACCGGGATGCCGGCGGGTTTGCTCGTCCGCCTTTTATATACTTTTTCGTCATTTCACACGGGGGCCCATCGACGACGCGTGCGCGCCCGCGGCGGCTTTGGCCGAAAGGGAGGTCACAATGGAAAAAAAGAACAATCAAAAGCTGGGTGTCGAAACAAGCCTGTTGGGCTTTGGCGCAATGAGGCTCGCCACGCAAAAGGACGGCTCGATCGACTACAAAGCCTCGGAAGCCATGATCGACAAGGCTGTCGCGGGCGGGGTCAACTATTTTGACACGGCGTATGTGTATCACGGGCAAAAGAGCGAGGGCTTTTTGGGCGACGCGCTCGTCTCGCGCTATCCGAGGGACAGCTTCTACCTCGCGACAAAGCTCCCCACGTTCAACGTCACAAAGGCCGCGGAACTCGACGCGATGCTCGACGAGTCCCTGCGCCGCTTAAAGACGGATCACATTGATTTCTACCTTTTACACGCGATCGACCTTGATCGGTGGGAAAAGATGAAAAAATTCGGGGTGGTCGAGTTTATTGACAGGGCGAAAAAGTCGGGGAAAATTCGCCGCATCGGTTTCTCGTCCCACGCGAACGCCGCGGAATATCAAAAGATCGTCGACGACTATCCCGGTTTTGAGTTTACGCAGCTTCAGATCAATTACGCGGACTGGGCGACGAACCCGGACACAAAGGCGATGTATGAGATCGCCGAGAAGGCGGGGATCCCGCTCGTGGTCATGGAACCCGTGCGCGGCGGCGGCCTGAGCAACCCGGATTCGCCCGCCGTCAAGAAGATTCAGGAAAAGCTGTCGGGCAGCGGTGTGACGCCCGCCGCGCTCGCGTTTCGCTGGGCCGCGGAGCTAAAGAACGCGTTTGTGATTTTGAGCGGAATGTCGACGCTGCAGCAGGTAGAGGAAAACGTCGCGACCTTCTCGCCGGTCAAGCCGCTCTCATCCGCCGAACTCGCCGCGATCAACGAGACGGTCGGCGTTCTGAAAAGCCTGCCGACGGTCCCATGCACGGGCTGCGAATACTGCGTCGACGGCTGTCCCAAGCAGATCAATATCCCCGAGCTGTTCGACCGCTACAACGCGCACCTCTTTTTTAAGAATACGCGGAATTTTGTGCAATTCTACCCGCCCGAGGGGAAGCGCGCGTCCGACTGCGTCGAGTGCGGCGCGTGTTCGGCCGTCTGCCCGCAGCATATCGACATCCCGGCGCAGTTAAAAGTCGTCGACGCGCTGTACCAGCAAGTTTCGGCGGAGTAACCGGACCTTTGCCGCAATGAAGTAAACAGAAATCAAATAAGGATAAAAAAGGGATGGAGCGGGAAGGTTGGACGAACTGATTTCCAAAATCACGACCTATGTGTTTGTCGTCACGATCTTCTCCTTCATCCTGAATATTATCCGGCTGATTTATTCGGATATTCACACGATCAACCGGCGCTTTGCGACGGGCGACGTGCGCGCGGGAGCTTATCTAAAACTCCTGAACCTCCGCGAGGAACTCTATTTTGACGTCGAGGAGAGTTATATCTTAGAGCCCCGGCAGACGATCGGGCGCGCGGAGGACAACGCGATCGCGGTCAAAGACCCCTTTTTATCGAAACGACACGCAAAAATCTACTTTCTGGACGGCCAATACTATCTTGAGGACCTCGGCGGCAAAAACGGGACGCTGTTAAACGAGGCCTATATCGACAGCGGGACGCCCTGCGAGCTCGCGGACGGCGACAGGCTCCGCGTCGGGCAGTTGAATTTTATGTTCGTCGCGGGCCCGCCCGAGGCCGCGGACGAAGGGGAAGCCGACGACGGCTGGGAAGCCGACGATGATGATGATGACGCGGACGACAGAACTCTCTAAACCTCACAGCGCAATCACCCTGTCGCACAGCGCGAGGGAGTTTTTCCTGTGCGCCACGACGGCGGTGAAAAAATGACACAACAAAAGCCCCGGCTTTCGACGGGGCTTTTGTTGTGCTGCGAGTTAAAAATCCAACTGACAAACTGATCGATCAGGTCACGACCTCGAGGAAGCTCGGGATCACTTGGCCGGAGTAGTAGAACAGCCCACGGCCAACCTCCGACACATCCCAAACGCGCTGCGGGTTGTCGGGATACGCCGTGTATCCGCCCGCGTAGACCTCGATGCGGTTGCCGGACGGCTCCCAGAAGTAGATCGAGAGACCGCGCGTGATCGCGTGGCGCGTCGGCCCGATGTCGAGCTTTAAGTGATTGATCGCGATCAAGTCCGCCGCGTTGCCGACTTCGCTCCAATCCTGCAGATAGAAGCCAACATGGTGGATCTTGTTGGGCTGCGCATATTCGACGAACGCGAGGTCATGCGGCTTGTTGCTGCCCGTGATCCACGTCGCGAACCTTTTGCCGTCCTCGGTGTTGACGACTTCCGGCACATACATCCCGAACACTTCGCGGCAGAAACGCTCCGCCTCCGCGATATTCGGTCCATAGAGCAGGAAGTGGTCGAGACGCTGCGCCTTCATCCCGCGGGGCTGTTCCGACCAAATATCCGGGTTCTTGATCTGCGGGCCCTTTGCCGCAAGCTCTACGTCGGCGTAAACCTCAAAAGTGTGGCCCGTGCAGATCTTGAAGCTGTAGCGCTTACCAAAGCCGGGCTGGTCGCTGTTTGCGGCTTTTTCCGTTACGGAGTAGCCGAACGCAACAACCTTTTCCTTGATCTTCTCAAGCGTGTCGGGGCAGGCAGCCTTAAACGCGACATAGTCGAGTCCGGCCTCGTCCGCTTTGCGCAGCGTGAGGCTGTGGTGATCAAACTCGTCGTAGGCTTTCAGGAGCACGCGCCCGTCGCTCGTGCGGCCGACTTCATTCAAACCCAGTACGTTTTTGTAGAAGTCGAGTGTCTTGTCCAAGTCCAGTACGCGAAGCTGTACGAGACCCGGCCTTAAAGTACCTTTGAAACCCATGAAAAATCCCTCCGTTTCGTTTAGTATGTGGATTTGTTGGTACGTTGCCTATAACAACCGCGTGATCGTCAGACCGCTCTGATCGTCAGATCGCCGCGAGGTTGCACACAGCACAGGAGTACAATGCCGTCTTGAATATCCCGCTCGCTGACATGCGCGCGGCTCATTTTTTTAAACGGAACATAGTTTCCGGACACAATCTTCATACGGCACGCGCCGCAGCCCCCGCCGCAGCAACCGTATGTGATCGGCCCCCGCCCCGCGCGAAACATCGCCGCGAGCACGGACTCGCCCTCCCCGCATAAAAACCGCTCGCCCGTCTCCGCGACGGTAACATTGTGAAAAACCGTTTCCATTTTCGTTACCATTTCCATTTCGATGTACTAGTCAGCGGTTAACGCTGCTCCGCAACGTCTGACCTGTTACGGTTTGCTTCTCTGATCCTCAAGCCTTCTGCTTTAGCTGGTACGCGGCGTCCAAGATCATGTCCTCCTGCCCGCCGACCATCTTGCGCCGCCCGAGCTCGACGAGAATATCCCGCGCCTCGAGTCCGTATTTTTCGGCCGCCGAGTAGACATGCAGCAGGAAGGACGAGTACACGCCTGCGTAACCCAACATCATCGAACCATTGTCTACGACTTGCGGACGCTGCATCAGCGGGTCGACCGCGACATTCGCGAGATCCATCAGCCCGTAAAAATCCACGCCGGTCGTAACGCCTTGCCGCTGCAAAACGCCCGCGAGCACCTCGAGCTGTGTGTTGCCCGCGCCCGCGCCGAGTCCGCGCAGCGTGCCGTCCAGATAGGTTGCGCCCGCGCCCACCGCCGCGAGTGAATTGGCCATCGCGAGCGCAAGGTTGTTGTGCGCGTGGAAGCCGACCGGAATCTTTACGGCGGCACAGACCGCCCGCACCCGCTCCGCGACGCCCTCCGGCAGGAGGTAGCCCGCCGAGTCCGCGAGGTTGATATAGTCCGAGCCATAACTCTCCATCTTCGCCGCTTCTTCCGCGATGCGCTCCGGCTCCACCATGTGTACCATCATCAAAAAACCGACCGCCATCATGCCGAGGTCCTTTGCGGCCGCGATATGCTGTGCGCTGACGTCGCCCTCCGTCACATGCGTCGCGACGCGCACGGCAGTGGCCCCGCACTCGCGGGCGCGCTTCAAATCCTCGATCGTGCCGATCCCCGGCAGGAGCAGGACTGTCAGCTTTGAGTTGCCGGTGATCGCGCCGGACGCCGCGCGCAAAAGGTCAAATTCGTCCGTCTTGGAAAAGCCATAGGTAAAACTCGAACCGCCAAGGCCGTCCCCGTGTGAAAGCTCAATCAGCGGGACGTTGCAGGCGTCGAGCCCGCGCGCGATCGCCGTGACCTGCTCCGGCGTATAGCTGTGCCGAACGGCGTGGCTCCCGTCGCGCATCGTCGTGTCGACGAGTGTGACGCGCTTGCCCGCGAGCGAAGAAGCCGCCGCCGCAGCTGCCGTAGCCTTTGTATTTCCCGTATCTATAGTCGTCGTCTGGCTCATTTGTTCGCCCCCCCTTCGGCCTCGGCGAGCATCGACTCCGCAATGCGCTCAGCCGCCGCGACCGCCGCCGAATTGATAATATCAAGGTTGCCGGAGAAGGGCGGCAGGAAATCCCCCTGCCCCTCGACCTGTACAATCATCGTCACC
>JAITSR010000327.1 GCA_031287655.1 Clostridiales bacterium | reverse complement strand
CGTGTTTGCCGCGGCGATCGCCGCGCTGACCGGTGAAAGCGTCTCCCAGCTTCGGATCGTCTCGTTCCGCAAAACCGGGCAGACGGCCCCGGCGTGGAATCTGCGCGGACGCAACGACTACCTCTCCGGCAAGCTGTAAGCCGTTTGGGCGGTTTTTTGGCGCATGCCGACGCTTGTCCGGCGTATAATCGCGGTGAGGGGCGTGTTTTTGCCTGACTTTTTACTGTCTGCATTCACTTGAGAGCAACCAATAGAGCCATCTCCTTTTCCAAAACGTCAATAATGAGCGCATAAACGTCATAGGTACAACTGAGACGCGCGACAGTGGGATGTTTTCCGTATTTCTTTTTGTATGCATTGTTCTGTATTGTTCGCAAAAAATTCATAAGTACGTCCTTGCAATTTCCTTTTCGCTTCGCTATACTTGAAAATGTATTTATGACCTAGTCATAATAATCCATTATGTTTAAGACTTCTGGGATGGCGATGGGAAAACGGCAGGCGCAAAAAGAGATCAGGCGCAAGGCGGTTTTGGATCTGGTACGCGAGGACCCTTTTATGACGGATGAGGACCTCGCCGAGACCCTGAACGTCAGTGTGCCGACCGTGCGTTTGGATCGGGCGGAGCTTTCGATCCCGGAACTGCGCGAGCGGATTCGCCTGCTCGCGGCGCAAACGCGCGGAAAGGTACGCTCGCTTGCCGGCGGCGAGATCGTCGGCGAGATCGTGGAACTCGAGCTGAACAGCGGCGGCGTATCGATCCTTGAGACGGACGATGGCATGGTTTTTGAAAAGACGCAGGTCGTCCGGGGACATTTTATTTACGCGCTCGCAGAGTCGCTTGCGATCGCCGTGATCACTGAGGATGCCGCGCTTGTCGGCTTCGCAAACATCAAATACGCGGTTCCCGTATTCGCGGGGAGCCGCCTGATTGCGCGCTGTGAACTCCGGGACATCAAGGTCATCGGGGAGAAGCGCTTTTTTGTTTGGGTAAAAATCTATGTGAAAAAGACAGAGGTGTTTCGCGGGAAATTCATTTTGGTCGCGCTCGGCGACGGTTTGGCGGAGGATTTTGCGGTCGTCGGCGGCGGGGCGGAGCTACTGGGCAGCGGTTAGCCAAAGCCGCAGATGGTGGTGCGACTGCGGCTGCGGCGGCGGACAGGGAGGCGGCCAACGCAATGTGCCGCGCGCGGCGGATGGCGGCGGCGCGGTCGCGAGTGGTTGGCGCGAAACAGTCCATATGGAGGTTGAAATGGCCGAGTATATGACAATAACGGTGGATGCGATGGGCGGCGACAACGCGCCGGAGGCGGTCGTCGAAGGCTGCCTGCTCGCGCTCGGGCGCGGCGCCGGGTATCGCTTGCAATTGATCGGCGACGAGGCGGCGATCCGGCGGATTCTTACGGAACATGGCTACAAGGGGGATCGGATCGAGATCCTGAACGCGACGCAGGTGATCGGCGGCGACGAGGTCCCGACAAAGGCGATCCGTGAGAAGAAGGATTCCTCGATTGTACGCGGGTTGAGTTTATTGAAGGAAAAGCGGACGGACGCCTTTTTTTCGTGCGGCAACACCGGAGCGCTTCTGACCGGGGCGATGCTGATCGCGGGGCGGATCGAAGGTGTTGACAGGCCCGCGCTCGCGCCGATGATCCCGACCGGCAGAGGCTTTGCGATGCTGATCGACGCGGGGCTGAATACGAGCTGTAAGCCCGTAAACTACGAGCAATTCGCGGAGATCGGTTCGATCTACATGAAAACGATGTACAAGATCGCGTCGCCCAAGGTCGGCCTGCTGAACGTCGGAACGGAGGAAAACAAGGGCACCGAGATCGTAAAAGAGGCCTATGGGCGGCTCGCGGCTCTCCGGGACATCAACTTTATCGGCAACATCGAAGGCCGCGACCTGACCGACGGGAAGTGCGACGTCGCGGTGTGCGACGGCTTTGTCGGCAACGTCGTGCTAAAGTGCTACGAGAGCATCGGCTCCTACATCAAATTCGGCATTACGGACGTCTTTCGGCGGAACACGCGCTCACGTCTCGCGGCGGCGCTCGTAAAAAAGGACATCCGGGCTTTTTTTAAGCAGTTCGACTATGAGGAATACGGCGGCACGCCGATCTTGGGCGTCGGCGGATCGGTTTTTAAAGGGCATGGCAACGCGAGCGCCAAGACCGTAATGTGCGCGATCGACTGCGCGGTGGCGTTCGCGAAGACTTCCGTACTCGACCAGATTCGGGACCGATTCGCGGTGAACGCGCTCGCGGGGGAACTTTAATGGACAATAACATGAATCAACATAGCGGCGGGTTCGGCGTTTTGGGCGTCGGCAAGTACGTCCCGGAGCGGGTCTTGACGAACGCGGATTTGGAAGCGATCGTCGACACGACGGACGAGTGGATCCTCCAGCGCACCGGCATTTCGGAGCGGCGCATCGTCGCGGAGGGCGAGACGACCGCAAGCATGGCGATCAAGGCCGCGCGGGCGGCGCTCGAAAACGCGGGGGTCGACGGGGAATCGATCGGGCTTGTGATTGTGACGACCGCGACGCCGGACTACTATTCCCCCGCGATGGCCTCGCATGTGCAGCATGCGCTCGGCGCGAAGGCCTGCGCGGCGTTTGACCTGAACGCCGCGTGTACGGGCTCGATCTACGGCCTCGCGATCGCGGAGAGCTACTTGCGGAGCGGCGCTTGCGAGTTCGCGCTCGTGGTCGGCGCGGAGACGCTGACGCGCGTGACCGACTGGACCGACCGCAGGACGTGCATTTTGTTCGGGGACGGCGCGGGCGCGGCGGTGCTTGGCAGGCTGCCCGAGGGGTACGGCATTTTGAGTTCATTGCTCCGTTCGGACGGCGAGGGTCTGGACCTGATCACGATCCCGGGACTCTCGATCTCCGACGAGGACTTGCTTCGGCGCGGCGGCAAACACGGGCGCACGATCTGGATGGACGGCGCGAAGGTGATGAAGTT
>JAITSR010000324.1 GCA_031287655.1 Clostridiales bacterium | reverse complement strand
TAAAACATTTCTTTAAATGGTGACTAAATTCGTCGTTTCTACAAAGTTTCAACTTCTTTTCTGACGCATATGGTACGCGCGCAGAGACCGCGCGCGCGCCGCGCGGTCACGAACGACTGCGATTTTTAACACATAGACTCCGAGCAATCATGTTCTGTTACATTTTATGTACATGCCTTGACAAGCAACCCGGAATCTTAGAAAATTTACTGTATGGATGAGATGATTGAACTCACAGCAAACAGCGGGGCCGCGCGCGGCCTGTTCTCAGGACTGAACGCGGAGCAAGCGGAGGCGGTGCGGCATGTCGAAGGCCCCCTCCTGATCCTCGCGGGGGCCGGGTCGGGCAAGACGCGGGTGCTCGTTCACCGGATCGCGCACCTGATTTTAGAGGTCGGCGTCGCGCCGTGGTCGATCCTCGCGATCACATTTACGAACAAGGCGGCCAAGGAGATGAAAGCGCGGATCGACGCGCTCCTGCCCGACGAGTCCGCGGCGATTTGGATCAGTACGTTCCACTCGGCCTGTGTCCGTATGCTGCGCCGCGACATAGAGCGGATCGGCTTTTCGCGGAATTTCACGATTTTGGATTATGACGACCAGCTCTCGCTCGTCAAGGAGTGTATCCGCGAGTTGAACCTGAACGACAAGCAGTATGTCCCAAAGTCGATGTTAGAGCACATCGGGCGCGCGAAGGACGAGCTTTTGACGCCGGACGACTATCATGCGGCCAACGGCGGGGATTTTTTCCGCGCGAAGGTCGGCCGGATTTACGAGCTGTATCAAAAGCGGCTGAAAAAAAACAACGCGCTTGATTTTGACGACATCATCCTCCTGACGATCCGCCTCCTGCGCGAGAACGCCGATATACTCCTTTATTATCAGAACAAATTCCGGCATGTGCTCGTAGATGAATATCAGGATACGAACACGGCGCAGTACACGCTCGTTTCGCTGCTCTCCGGCAAGTGGAAAAACCTCTGCGTCGTCGGGGACGACGACCAGTCGATCTACGGCTGGCGCGGCGCGAACATCGGCAATATTCTGGGCTTTGAAAAAGACTATCCGGACGCGCGCGTGATCAAGCTCGAGCAGAATTACCGCTCGACAAAGGTGATCCTCGAGGCCGCGAACACCGTTATTCACAAAAACACGCGCAGAAAGCAGAAAGCCCTGTGGACGGACAACGAGCAGGGCGACGGGATCAGCTGCGAGAACGTCGAAAACGAACACGAGGAAGCGGCGCTCGTCACGGGGATGCTAAAGAGACTGCGCATTGAAAACGGCATGAGCTGGAACGACTTTTCCGTGCTGTACCGGATCAACGCGCAGTCCCGCGTGCTGGAGAACGGCCTGATCCGCGAGGGGATTCCGTATCGGATCATCGGCGGTTTCAAATTCTTTGACCGCAAAGAGATAAAGGACCTCGTCGCGTACCTGCGGCTGATTCAGAACCCCGCGGACGACTTGAGCTTCAAACGCGTGATCAACGTGCCGCGGCGCGGCGTCGGCGCGGTATCCGTCGAAAAGCTCGAGGCGCTCGCGGCTGAGGGGGATATTTCGATTTTTGAGGCGGCGGAGCGCGTTGTGCGGGAGCCCGGGCGGTATCCGGAGTTAAAGGCCGCGGCGCAAAAGCTCGCGGGCTTTGTCACGTTGATCCGCGGCCTCGCGGCGGAGGCGGCCGAGTCTCCCGTCGTGGAACTCGTGGACCTCCTGCTCGAGCGGTCCGGCATCCGCCTGATGTATGAGAAGGACAGTTCGGAGGACGCGCAGGCGCGGCTCGAGAATATTTTGGAATTTAAGTCTGAAATTTTGGAGTTTGAAAAGCACTACCAGAGCGACGAAATTTTCTTTGAGGACAACGAGGCGGAGAAGGCGGCGCTTGCGCAGACCTCGGGCGGCGAAGCTGGGCCGTGGGATGGCGAAGCTGGGCCGCGGGATGACGAAGCTGGACCGCGGGATGGCGGGGAGGCGTGGCCGGACGGCGGCGGAGGACTGCCGGACGATGTGCGGGATTTCCCCGGAAAGCCGCGATCCGTCGGCCTTTCGGAGTTCTTAATGCATGTGACGCTGATCTCGGACATCGACAACTTTGAGGATGAGGACGAAAAGATTTCGCTGATGACGGTACACAGCGCGAAGGGGCTGGAGTTTGACACCGTGTTTGTGGTCGGCGCGGAGGAGGGCATCTTTCCGGGCGTCCGCGCGATGACGGACGCGGCGCAGATGGAGGAGGAACGCAGGCTGTGTTATGTCGCGATCACACGCGCGAAAAAGCGCCTGATATTCACGAACGCGACGACGAGGACCCTGTTTGGGAATACGACATACAACCGCCTTTCAAGATTTGTCGCGGATATTCCGAAACATTTATTAGGCAGCTTTTTTAGCGCCGGGAGCTCGACCGCGGCGCGCGCCGGAACGGCATGGCCGGACGCGGCTCAAAAGGCCGCGGTTCAAAGGGCGAAGACCAAAACGACATGGGCGGCGGGGGCGCTGCGGAACGGTGATTTCAGCGTTGCCGGAGGTTTTGGCGCGCGCGCCGGAGCGGTCGGCGGCGCCGGTCCGTTTGGGGGTGGCGGCTTTGGGCGGCCTTCCGGCGCGGTCGGCTTTGGCGACTCGTCCGGCGCGCCCGGCTCGGATGGTTTGCCGGCCCCGGGCGGTTTGCCTGGTCCGGGCGGTTTGCCGACTCCGGGCGGTTTTGCGAACGGGCAGATTTACGCCGTCGGAGAGGCGGTCAGGCATAAAAAATACGGCGACGGTTTTGTGATGAGCAGATTTTTTGATCAAAACGATGTGATTATAGAGATCGAGTTTGCGGATGCCGGAATGAAGCGGTTTATCGAGTCGATGGTGAGCCTGCGAAAAATCGAAGGAACGTGAGTGTGTCGGGATTTATGGAATTGTCAGAAAAGGAAGCCGCAATCCACCAATTGTTGTCCCTGCCGAGGACGGAGACAAGGAACGCCCCTGTTTGCTGTGTTGAAGCCGCGTCGAAGGGCCTTAGGCTCGCAGACGAGGCGGGCTACCAACTCGGGCGCGCCTACGCGTATCTCGCTCTTGGCGAATGTTCCCTCTACGCGGTTCACGGGCAGGAGCAGCGCGAGCGCGGCGCCCATGCCGCGGCCGATCTCGCAAAAGCGTGGGAGATATTCCGGTCGATCGGGGAGGACGAAGGACTCATGCTCGCGGACCTCGCGCTCGGTCTGTTTTATCTGGCGCAGGAGCAGCTCACCGCCGCGGAGGAAGCGCTCCGGGACGCGGAGACGATCGCGAAAACCGGCGCGGGCAAGCGCTTAAACGACGGCGCGCGGATCGACGCCCTCAATCGCTTGGGGGCGATCCGCATGAGGCAGGAGCTGCCGGACGAGGCCGCGGCCTGTTTTGATGAGGCCTTCGGTATCTGCCTTGCGAACGGCTTTCCCGCAAAATCCGCGGAAATCCTGCAAAACATCGGCAGACTTGAGCTTGTGCGCGGCAAGCCTGACGTCGCGGCAAAGCTCCTTTTGCGGTCGGTCGACATCGCGTCCGGGGAGGGGGAGTTCCGGATCGCCGCGGACGGCGCGCGGCTGCTTTCGCGCATTCGCCGCGAGGCGGGGGACTTGGACGAATTTGCCCGACAGACGGAGCGCAGCGCGCAGTTTTACTGCCTCGCGGTCGAAGCCGAGGCGCGTTCTGAGTTCAAAACGCTGCGCGCCTATTATGTCAAAGAGAACGCGCGCGTGATCACGAACGCGGAGCGCCACATTGAGGAACGGATTTTAGAGCGCAATCTAAAGCTCGAGGAAGCCAATTGGCAGCTGAACACGATCTACACGATCGGCCAGAACATCACGGCCTCGCTCGAAACCGAGGAAGTGCTGCACACGCTGTACACGGAGCTCGGCGCGCTGATGAAGGTGGACGACTTTTATATCGCGGCTTACAACGAGGAGGACAGGACGCTCGAGTACCATGTGATCTTTGAGGCGGGCAAGGAGATCGCGGTCGGGCCGGGCGAGCACAGGCGGATTCCAAAGGGCGACCTTGCCTACTGGTGCGTCAACAATGAGAATACGCTCGTGATCAACGACATCGCGGCGGAGAGTCAGGCATACGCCGCCGCGGAGGTTGAGATGGCGTCGGAGGCTTGGGCGGCGGATACGGACTGGGCGGCGCGTATGCTGGACGCGGGCATTGCCGCAAATACGGCCAACGCCGCGGATACGGGCGCGGGCGTAGGCGCGAGCGCGGCGGGAACCTCGTCTGAGGGCGCGGGCGCGTCTGCGAGCGCGGCGGAAATCGCGGCCCGACCCGCCGCCGCGCCCGCGTCGGCGCCCGGCACGCCCCAATCGGGCTCCGCCGTATTTGCCTGCCTCAAAACGAAGGGCAGGCTCTTTGGCGTGTTATGCGTCCGCAGCGGCCAGACCAACGCGTACAGCCTGCAGCAGGTGAAGCTGCTCGACGCCGTCTCCTCCTATATTTCGATCGCGATCGACAACGCGGCCGTCTATCGCAAACTCGACGAGCTCTCAAAATCGGTCGCGGGCCTTGCGAACCACGACAGCCTCACGGGAATCCCAAACCGGCGGCTCCTGTTCGAGCTGGTTCCAAAGGCCTACGCGGGCGCGCTGCGCACAAACGTCAAGGTGGCGTTTCTGTTTATGGACCTCGACAACTTTAAGACGATCAACGACAGTTACGGGCACCAAGCGGGCGACGAGGTGCTAAAAATCTTCACGGACCGCGTGCTCGGCGTGATTCGGTCGTCTGACATCTTTGCGCGCGTGGGCGGGGACGAGTTCGTCGTCGTCATGACCGACCTGAAAGTCAAGGCCAACGCCGGGATGCTCGCCCGCAAGATTATCCGGGAGGTTGCAAAGCCGATTGTGATCCAAAACGTCGAAAATCACATCGGCGTTTCGATCGGGATCAGCGTTTTTCCGGACGACAGCCGGGACACGGATGTTTTGATCGTGATGGCGGACGAGGCGATGTACCGCGTGAAGAAGGATATGAAAAACAGCTTCGCGTTTTTCAATCGTTTCAACGAGACGACATGAGCTGCCAATCCAGCCCTTGATTCTTTTCTCCGTTTCACATAGAATGTAGAAAATAATATTCGGGAGGGGCCTCATGCCTTATTTACAGTTGTGTACGTCAAAGTCGTTGGACGAGGCGCAGAAGCATGATCTGTGCGAGGAAATCGGAAAACTCATGCCGCTGATCCCCGGCAAGACGCGCGAGAACACGATGATGAACATTATGGACGGCTGCTACATGGAAAAGGTCGACGCGTCGGAGCCTTCGCTGAATCTCGAGGTGCGCGTTTTGGGGGCGGTCCCGGAGGCGAATAAGCGGGACTATGTTGAAAAGATATGCGCGCTGTTCGAGAAAAAGCCCGGCATAAGCCCGGGCCGCGTCACAATCAACTTTGTCGAATTTGATTGTTGGGGCACGGACGGCAAGCTGCTCAAAGCCGGCGCGTAGCAAGGCGTCTAGCCGGGCAATCTGTAAATCGCGGGCCGCGCGGTGAGCGGCCAAAATCGGAGGTTCTTATGAAGGCGATACGCGTAACGGAATTTGGCGCGCCGGAGGTCTTGCGGATTGCGGACGCCGCGCTCCCGACGCCGGCGGAGGGTGAGGTCCGTGTGCGGCTGCGCGCCGCCGGTGTGAACCCGGTCGAGACCTATATTCGCTCCGGGGTCTACGCAGGTCTTTTGCCGGAGCTGCCCTACACGCCCGGAACGGACGGGGCGGGCGACGTCGACGCGGTCGGGCCGGGTATCTCGCGCCTTGCGCCGGGCGACCGGGTCTTTGTCGCGGGCGCGGTCGCGCGGCGTGTCACCGGGACATACGCCGAATACGCGGTCATAGACGAACAGGCGGTTTTCCCGCTGCCGGGGGAGATGAGCTACTCTCAGGGCGCGGGGCTCGGGACGCCCGGCCTTACGGCCTGTCAGGCGCTGTTTCGCCGCGCGAAGCTCATGCCGGGCGAGACGGTCCTGATCCACGGCGCGAGCGGCGGCGTCGGCAGTCTTGCGGTGCAGCTCGCGCGCCGGCATGGCGCGATCGTGTTCGGCACCGCGGGCAGCGCGACGGGCCTTGAGCTGCTGACGGCGCTCGGCGCGCACAAAGCCTTCGATCATACGTCGCCGGACTACACGGATCAAATCCGTGCGGCAACGGGCGGGCGCGGCCTTGACGTCGTGATCGAAATGCTCGCGAACGTCAACCTCGCGCGCGATTTGGAGCTGGTAGCGGACTTCGGCCGCGTCGCGGTCGTCGGGAACCGCGGCAGCCTCGACTTTAACCCGCGTCTCGCCATGCTCCGCGACGCCTCGGTGCTCGGCGTGATGTTAAAGAACATGCCGCGCGCGGATTTTGAGGCGAATATGCACACGCTCGCCGCGGCGCTCGAAGGCGGCCTGCGCGTCGTCGTCGCCGCGTCGTACCCGCTCGAGCATGCCTCGCAGGCGCATGTTGATATTCTCGCGGAAAAAGGGAGCCACGGAAAGCGGATACTTACGATGTAGGAGAGTAGGTGGACTATAATGATCACAAATATCGGGCATGTCGCGTTTTGGGTCAGCGACATTGAAAAGAGCGTCGCGTTTTACAAGGACATACTGGGCTTTCGGGAAGCGTTCCGTCTCATAAAGGACGACGGACAGCTCGGCGGCGTGTACCTCTATATCGCAAAAGACCAGTTCATCGAACTGTTCCCGGCAGCAGCAGCCCCCTCGGTTGCCGCCGCCCAAACCGCCGCCCCCGCCCCTGCGCCCGCTCCCGGATACTCGCATTTCTGTGTGCAGGTTTCGGATGCCGCCGCCGCGCAGGAGTCTGTTCGCGCAAAGGGCGTTTCGATCGACACGGAACGAAAGACGGGGCTCTCAAAATGCCGTATGTTCTGGATCCACGATCCGGACGGCAACCGGATTGAGGTGATGGAGCTCCCGCCGGAGTCGATGCAGGCGCAGGCGACCGCAAAATTCGCGGACTAGTCTGCGTATACACACTGTCAATGCCCGATCTTCTGCTTCAATATATTCATCACAATATAGGACTTCGCGTTTGAGCGGGCCGATCATGCCGCGGAACCGGTTCGACTCTCCAATTGAACCTTCAATTCCGACAGGGAGACCACGTCGATTTCCGCGCTCATCGGCCACCCGTGGTCGTTGGGTGTGACGACGAATGTATGTGTCGGCGCGATGTCCCCGAGCGCGAGGTAATTGCCTTTTGTCAGAACGGGGGCAAAGGATGCCTTGCACTCGAGCGCAAACACCATGTGGCCGATTCGCGCGACAAAGTCGATTTTCGCTCCGTTGGCGGTACGGTAGTGG
>JAITSR010000292.1 GCA_031287655.1 Clostridiales bacterium | reverse complement strand
TCGATCGTCACGCTGATTTCGGCCGCGGAGTGGGGCGCGGTCGAGGCCGACGCGAAGGCCGCGGGCGTCGACCGCTTCATGCCAAAGCCGCTGTTCCCCTCCTCGATCGCCGACTGTATCAGCGAGTGCCTCGGTATCGACCAAATCGCCGCCGGAGACTCAAAAGCCGCGCTGGCGGGCGCCGCGTCCTCGGGCGCCGGAGCGGCCGCGGGAGACGCCGACTGCTTTTTAGGGTATCGCGTGCTGCTCGCGGAGGACGTCGAAATCAACCGAGAGATCGTGCTCGCGCTGCTCGAGCCGACCGCGCTTACGATCGACTGCGCAAAGAACGGGGCGGAGGCGTACCGCATGTTCAGCGCCGCGCCGGAGCGCTACGACATGATCTTTATGGACGTGCAAATGCCGGAGATGGACGGGTATGAGGCGACGCGGAAAATCCGCGCGCTCGGTCTGCCGGAGGCGCAAAAGGTCCCGATTGTCGCGATGACCGCGAATGTTTTCCGGGAGGACATCGAGCGCTGCCTTGAGGCCGGGATGAACGCGCATGTCGGCAAGCCGCTTGACTTCGACGAGGTGCGCGAGCGGCTGCGCCGGTATCTGCCCCAAAGGCGACCCAAATGACCATATTTTATCATCAAAATAGGAGGGGAATCGAGTTTCCGAATAAACTATAAATTAGGAGGGGAACATGGTATCATTGACGCTGAACGACAAGGACAACACAAGGCGCGCGCTCGAGATCGCGATAGACGAAGCGGTCCGGCTTTCCGCGCCGCTGCTCGTCGCGACGACCTTCGGCGCGACGGCCGTCGAGGCGCTGCGCATGGCGCAGGCCCGCGGCATCGCGGACCGGCTCTTTATCATCACGCATGTATACGGTTCGCGGGGCCCCGGCGTGAACGCAATGCTGGAGGAACACCGCAAGGTCCTGACGGATGCGAAGGCGAACCTGATCACGGCGGCGCACGCGCTCTCCGGCGCGGAGCGCGCGCTGTCGACGCGCTTTTCCGGCGCTTACCCCGTCGAGATCATCGCGCACACGCTGCGCATGTTCTCGCAGGGCGTCAAGGTCGCGGTGGAAATCGGCGCGATGGCGCTTGACGCGGGCGCGATTCCATACGGCGCGCCGGTCGTCGCGGTCGGCGGCACGGGTCACGGCGCGGACACCGTGACCGTCCTGACGCCGGCGTACACGCAGGACATCTTTTCGACCAAAATTCACGAGCTGCTCTGCAAGCCGTATTGACTGACCGACGGCCACTGTTTCGCGGTTCAAAGGGGGGGACGATATGAACAACCAATCTGAAGCGGAAAAACAATTGACGTATGAGGAATTTGTCGAAAAAATGCGCGGCGCGCTATCGATCATTTTCGGCCCAAGTTACAACTGCGAATTGATCAAGCAAAAAAAAACAGACGCGCATGAATTGGACACGATCGCAATTACAAAGGTCTTTCGTGAACCACTGAAAAGTTCTTCGGACGAGCAGCATATCAGCACGTACAGCGTAAACGTTTACACGGAGGAAGAATACCGGAACTACTTAGAAGGCGAAAAATTCGGGGACGTGATGCGCAAGGTCGTCGCCAGCATTGAGCGCACGGAGGGACACGGAACGCTCTCAGCCGTCGTACAGACGATCACCGACCTCTATTCCTATGAGGGAACGAAAGACCGGCTGATTATTCGGGCGATCGGTTACGAGACAAGTAAAGAGATGCTGAAGGATTTCGTCTTCCGCAAAATAGGGGACATCGCGCTGGTTCTGTATGCGCTGACCATTCAAGAGGCATATAGCATGGCCTCGATGAAAGTGTCGAAAACCATCGCGGGCGACTGGGGCGTGAGCTTTGATGAGGCGTTGGACGCCGCGCTCCGCAACACACAGGAAAAGTTCCCGCCGCGCCTGATGCCTTTGGAGGAACTCATCGCCGCGGGCCTGAAGATCCCCTCGAAAAACAACGATTTCAATCTTCTGGACCCTGGTTTCCGGTTCAAGCGGAGCCGGTTTGACACATACCTCTTTACGGACAGCCACGCGATGAACGGCGCGACGGCGTTTTTTTACCCCGGCATCCAACAAAAGCTGGGCGAGCTTTTCTTTGAGGACTACTATATGGTGCCGACGAGTATCAAGGAGGTCATGCTGCACCCGGTCAGCACAACAAAACTGGCGTTCGTGCGCGAGCAGGCGGCGGCAAGCTCAAACGACATGGGCTTGAAGCCGGAGGAAATATTGTCGAAAAGCGTGTATAAGTACACCCGCAGTCTCGATAAGCTCGCGATGCTATAGGCGCCGGGGGCGGCGCGCGCGCCTATTTTATGTTTGCGCCGCCCTCGACCGGCAGATTGATGCCGGTGATAAAGGCCGCGGCGTCGGACGCGAGATAGACCGCCGCCTCCGCGATGTCCGTCGGCTCGCCGAGCCTGCCCAACGGGATGTCCGCGGCCCCCGCCTGATACTTTTCCGGGTCAAACGCGGGATTGCCCGCGTTCCAGCGGGTGTTCGCAATCACGCCGGGTGAAATGCAGTTCACACGGATTTTCGGCGCGAGCACCTGCGCGAGACACTTGGCCACATGAATCACCGCCGCCTTCGATACGCTGTACGGGATCGAGCTGCCGCGCGGGAGCATCCCCGACACCGACGAAAGGAAGATGATGCAGCCCGTGCCTTCCTGCGCCTGCATCACCTTCGCCGCTGCGCGCGCGCAAAAGAAAGCGCCCTCGACGTTCACTTTATAAAGATCGTCCCAAACGTCGGCGGTCGCGGCGTCCAAATCCGAAAACGGGATGAACTTTGTAACGCCGGTGTTGTTCACCAACACGTCAATGCCCCCGAGCCTCTGGGCGGCCTCATTGACCAGACGCGCTGCGTCCGCCTCGGATGAGACGTCGCCCTGAACAAGATACCCCTCCGCGCCGCTCTCTTTTACGAGCCGCAGCGTCTCCCTCGCGTCGTTCTCGGCGCTCTTATAATTGATTGCGACCGCCGCGCCGCGCTTTGCGAACGCGATTGCGGTCTGCCGTCCGATTCCGACGGACGCCCCTGTGATCAGCACCCTCTGCATTGTCGTCCATACCTTTCCGTATCAAAATTTTGGATTTTGAATTATTGGGTTATTGGCCCATTGATTCATCGGCGGACAGAAGTTCGACCGTCCTTTGAATCAGGCTCTCAAAAACCGGCCCCGAACGGCCAGCGGTTTCGATGACCTCGCCTTCCGTCAACGGCTGGTCCAGAATCCCCGCCGCGAGGTTCGTGATACAGGAGATGCCGCAGACCTTGATCCCGCAATGGTTCGCGACAATCGTCTCCGGCACGGTCGACATTCCGACCGCACTCGCGCCCAGCGCCCGGAACATGCGGATTTCGGCGGGCGTCTCATAACTCGGCCCCGTAAAACCGACATACACGCCTTCGCGCAGGCGGATTGAGAGCTCCGACGCCGCGCGGCGCGCGACGTCCCGCATTTGCGGGTCATACGCGTATGTCATATCCGGGAAGCGCGGGCCAAATTCGCCCAAGTTCGGGCCGACCAGAGGATTTTGCCCCATAAAGTTGATGTGGTCGAGGATCAGCATCAGCTCCCCCGCCTGCCACATCGGCTCCATTCCGCCGCTCGCGTTCGTCAGGATCAGCTTTTTGACGCCGAGCGCCCGCATGACGCGAATATGGTACGTCGCTTCGCTCATGGTGTAGCCCTCGTACAGGTGGAAGCGCCCCTGCATACACAGAATACGCGCGCCATGGTTTTGGGGCGGCGCATTGCGGAGTTGGGACGGCGCGCCGCGGTTTTGGGTGAACTCGCCGACGACGATGTTACCCTTGTGTCCCGGTGCGGTGGAGCGCGGAAAGTGCGGGATGTCCCGATAAGGGATCACGACCGCGTTTTGGAGTTGGTCGGCAAAGCCGCCAAGGCCGGAGCCCAAAACAACCGCGATCTCCGGCGCGGCTCCGCCGAGACGCTCCCGGATATACGCCGCGGATTCGTTAATCCGCCCGGTCTGTGCCGCGGCGTAAGCCGGCGACGCGGCGGGATTCGCGGGATTTCGGGTATCGATTGGATTTTTGGTATTGGCGGCGCCCGTACCCGTGGTACTGACCGTACCGGCGGCGCCGGCGGCGCCGCTTGGCGGCACAGGTTTTTTACTGTTTGACATGGCGATTCTTCGCCTCCTTATGCAATGCAATATGTAATGGAAGTTTGTTACGATCGGCGCGCGGCGCAGCCGCCTCTAAAACAAATCCGGCAATATGCGCTGTCGGCATAAAGCGTTATTTTATGCGTGAGCGCCGCGCACATAATCG
>JAITSR010000201.1 GCA_031287655.1 Clostridiales bacterium | reverse complement strand
AAATCGTCGTCGAAAACGTTCGCCGTCTGTGGTACAACGAACCCGCCGCAAAGCTGGCCGGGTCGGATGCCGTCGATTTTTCAGCGCCGGGTGGGACGCGTATTCTGAATGGAAATTTCGCGCAGTTGGGCAACTTTGTATACTACGGTTTTGAGCAGATGCTGCGGGAATTTGTCCGCTGCGCAGACACCGGCGGGCCGCCGGTCCAAGACGCCGAGGACGCCTTAAAGACCTTTCGCCTTGTCGGGCGCGTGAAGGAACTGGCGAACTGTGTATAGACAGCCGGGCGGGCTTTAGATCTAAATCAAAAGCCCGCCCGCCGTCTGTTGTTGTTGCAAATTATTGGGCGGGTTGGCGGACTTCAATCGGCAGAAGTCGGCCGATGTGCCGTTTCTCAAAAAACAAATCCTTATTGGCGGCGACCACAATTGCCGCCGCCGCGAACAGCACGAGCGTTTCAACGCATTTAGTGGTTTGCGTCATTGCGATTTTCTCCTGCAGAAAATTGACAAAGAAGTGAAAAATCACGGTGGCGAAAATACTTCGGTTGTTCTTCACATAGACCCATGTGACGATAAAGCCGAGCGGCATGATCGACACGAAAAAGTTTAGCGCGAACCATGGACTTTGCTGCAGGATATTATAGTGATAGGTGTCGGGAATAAAGAACAGCGGCAAATGCCAAAGCGCCCAGACCAGACCGAACACGATGGACTCTTTCCACCAGCTGCAATAGCTGGCAATCGAATCCTCGCCGTAACCGCGCCAGCCAAATTCTTCCAAACAGGAGGCCAGAATGATCGTCAGAAGAGCGGTCGCCCCGTTGCTCCCAAACGAGAAATCCGTCAGTGAGAACTGGCCGAGCGATTCTCCAAAGAACGTGGAGAGCAGGATGGACGCGCAGATGATCAGAAAAAAGGATATGACGGCGGCCAGCACAACAAGAGGTTTGACGCGGAACATGCCGACCAGCTTTTGCCTGTAGTCTTTTTTTAACGCGGCGCTTTTTGAGGTCAGGACAAAAATGAGCGCCGTAACGGGCGGAACGAACAGGCCGAGCAGCATAAAAAGCATCCCTATACCGTTTGCCGCTTCGCCGCGCCCCAAAAAAATACCGGGGACCCAAAAAAGCCATGTCAGCGCAAATACCGTAAGGTAAAAGCGAACCGGCCTGTACTTGTATGCTTGTTCGTGTGTATTTGTATCTGTCATTTCACTCTCCTAAGTTTTCAATATTGATTAAGCCGCGGTGTTTCAGCACTAAAAATCTTGCAGGAAGCGTAGGATAGTGTCGAGAATGTCGCCATGCGCGGCGTGGGCGGCCGCGGAGGGAGCTGCGTGGACGGCCGCGGAGGGGGCGAACGGCTGCACGCCCGTGGGCATGGTACGGGCAGGGGCGCTCGTATGGGCGGAGGCCGAAGCGGTCAAGGCGGCGGCTGTGCGGGCGGCCGCGGCGGTTGTGTGCGAAGGCGCGGTTTGCGTGATATGCGAAAAGGGTGTGAGGCGGGCGGCCGCGGCGGAGGCGATGTGCGCGGGGGCGGTTGGCGCGGCCTGCGCGGCGGGCTTATAGACGATGTACGGATTCACGCCCGCGCTGAACAGGACCTGCCGCCGATATTTTTGTGAGACGGCCGACAGCCGCTCCGCGCTGAACTTACCGTTTTTCGCGAGCGCCATCGTGATATGGCCGTTTTTTTCCGCGACGGAGGCGATACCGCACCGGGCGGCGAGAACCTTGATCCGCGCGAGTTTGATGAGGTTCTCCGCCTCGGCGGGCAGCTCGGAAAACCGGTCGATCATCTCGTCCGTGACGTCCTGCGCGTCCTCGGCGCTGCGCACCGCCGCGATCTTTTGGTACATTTCGAGCCTCTGGGACTCGTCCTCAATGTAGAGGCCGTCGATATAGGCGCTGACGCCGATATCGAGGGACACCGGCCCGACCTCGTCGGCCGTCGGCCCGTCGGCCGCGTCGGCGTCGTTCGGCGAGCCGACGGGCTGCGAGACGACCTGTCCGTCGACGGCGCCGCCGACACCCGCGGCGCTCGCGCCCGTCGCGGCGGCCGCGTTTGCCCTGCCCTCGCGCTCCAACTCGCGCACCGCCTCATCCAAAAGGCGGCAGTACATGTCGTAGCCGACGCTTTCCATATGCCCGTGCTGCTCGACGCCGAGCAAGTTGCCGATCCCGCGGATTTCCATATCGCGCATCGCGATCTTAAAGCCCGAGCCGAGCTCCGTGAACTCGCGGATCGCCTGCAGCCTTTTTTCCGACTCCTCCGTGATGATCTTGTCGCGCCGGTGCGTGATATACGCGTAGGCAAGGCGGTTCGACCGCCCGACCCTGCCCCGGAGCTGATAGAGCTGCGCGAGCCCCATCCTGTCCGCGTCCTCGACGACGATCGTGTTGACGTTCGGCATGTCGAGCCCCGACTCGATGATCGTTGTGCAGACGAGTACGTCGTACTGCCGGTTGACGAACGCGAGCATGATGTCCTCGAGCTCCCGGTCGGCCATCTGCCCGTGCGCAAAGGCGATGCGCACACCCTCCGGCAAAAGGCTCCGGAGCTGCATCGTTTTGATGTCGATTCCCATCACGCGGTTGTAAAGGTAGAACACCTGCCCTTCCCGCGCGACCTCGCGTAAAATCGCCTCGCGCACGACGTCCTCGTCATACTCCATCACAAACGTCTGCACCGGAAAGCGCTCCTCCGGCGGGTCTTTGAGCACGCTGATGTCCCGGATCTTCGTCATCGACATGTGCAGCGTCCGCGGGATCGGCGTCGCGGAGAGCGAGAGCACGTCGACGTCGGGCTTTAGCACCTTGATACGCTCCTTCTGATTGACGCCGAAGCGCTGTTCCTCGTCGACGACGAGCAGGCCGAGGTTTTTGAAGCCGATGCTCTTATTCAAGAGCTTGTGCGTGCCGACGATCACGTCGAGCTTGCCCGCGCGGAGCGCGTCCGTGATCCGCCTCTGCTCCTTTGCCGTGCGGAAGCGGCTCAGTACGTCGACGGAGATCGGGAAATCGCGGAAGCGGTCGAGGAATGTTTGATAGTGCTGCTGCGCGAGCACGGTCGTAGGCACGAGGAACGCGGCCTGCTTGCCGTCCGTGACCGCCTTGAATACCGCGCGGATCGCGACCTCCGTTTTGCCGAAGCCGACGTCTCCGCACAGCAGCCTGTCCATGAGCCGCGCCGACTCCATGTCGGCTTTGATTTCCTCAATGCTGCGGAGCTGGTCGTCCGTCTCCGTGTAGGGGAACTGTTCCTCGAACTGCCGCTGCCAGACCGTGTCCTTGGAAAACGCGTAACCACGCGCCTCCCGGCGCTTCGCGTAGATCAGGATCAACTCGGCCGCGAGCGTTTTTAACGATTCCTTGACACGCTTTTTCGCCTTCGCCCACTCCGTGCCGTTCAGGCTGTTGACCCGCGGCGCGTGCGCGTCCGCCCCGATGTATTTTTGCACAAGGTCGAGCTGGTTTGTCGGGATATAGAGGAAATCGCCGTCCTTGTAGCGCAGCTTTAAAAAGTCGCGCTTGGCCCCGTCGACCGCCGTCAGCTGCTCGAGCCCCGCAAAGACGCCGATGCCGTGAGACTGGTGGACGACAAAGTCGCCGACGCGCAAATCTGTGAAATATTCGATCTTAGCGCCCGGCTGGGGCTTTTTGGCGCGCCGCGCGGCGGAGCGGGCGCCGCTCTGAAACTCCGTGTCGCAGATCACGAGCAGCTTGATTTTGGGGTATTCAAAACCGTTCGCGAGGTTCCCGGACACGATGTTTATAAAGCCGGGCAGGGCGGGGGAGGCGGCGCTGTGTCTGGCGGCGTCATGGGCGGCGGAGGCGGCGGGGGAGACTGAGCTGGGGGAGACGGTTCCCCCGCAGCGGCGGACGGGGATATTTTCCGCGTTGAGCGCGTCGAACAGCCGCTCCCCCTTGATTTCACTCTTTGTCAAAAGGATCACGGTCCACCGGTCGCGCAGGCGATCGCGAATGTCGGTTTTCAAGAGCTCGACGTTCCCCTGATACGAGACCGCCGACTTGCCGGTGATCGCGTAGGTTTTTCGCGCCGGGCCCAGCAGCTCCGCCTCCCGCGAGGTATGCAGCGAACCGGTCGCAAGGCGCCGCTCGGCGGGGATCCTCTGCGCGAGTTCGTGGAAATCGAGCCGCACGCGGCGCGCGGAGGGGAGCAGCTTGCCGCGCTCTATCAGCGCCGCGCAGATATTCTCGTGTTCCTCGGACAGGCTTTCGAGCTTTTGAAACGCCCGCACGGGTTCGTCCAGCAGGAATGTGCAGAGGGCGGAAGCGGGGCGGGGCGCGGCCTTCGTCCCCCGCGCCGCTTCCGCAGCTTCTCGCGGGTCGGCGCCGGTCGCCCCCACATATGAGAGCGGGGTTGCGCCGTCCTCGCACAGAAAGGAGAGGTAGCGATCGATCCCGGCAAAATAACGCGCCGTCTGAAACTTTTCGATATCCGCAGCGACCGTGAGCGCGGCCCCTGTCTCGGCCCCAGACACGGACCCTACCTCGGCCCCGTTCGGGGTTTCCAGCGCCGTTTCCAGCCGCGCAACGATGTCCGGGAGGTCTGATTCGCGATAGAGAATGTCCCGCGCGGGCAGGATTTTGACGCGCTCCGCCGACTCGATCGAACGCTGCGTCTCCGTGTCAAACAGCCGGATCGAGTCGATTTCAATGTCGAACAATTCGATCCGGACCGCGTATTCCTGATCGATCGGGTACACGTCGAGGATTCCGCCCCGAATCGCAAACGCGCCGCGCGCCTCGACGGTCGTGACGCGCTCATAGCCCATATTGACAAGTCTTTGGCCGACCGCGAGCATGTCGAGCGATCCGCCGACCGAAAGCTCGAGCGTCATTTCGGCGAACAGCTCCGGCGGCGGGACAAACTGCGCCGCGGCCTCCACGCTCATCACGGCGGCGCGAAAATCCCCGCGCAAAAGCCGGTCGAGCGCCCTGACGCGCCGAAACACGATCTCATAGTTTTTTGCCTCAACGTCGTACAGCATAATTTCGCGCGCGGGAAAAAACAGCGCGGCCTGACCGTAGAGCGCGCGTAAATCGTCATACGCCTTTTGCGCGGCGTATTCGTTGTGCGCGATCATCAGGACAGGCTGCCCGGTCGCGCTTTCGAGCGCGCAGGCAAAATGCGCCTTTTGCGTTTCGCCAAGCTCGTGTACCGAAATCGGCCCGCGCCGGTTTTCGAGGTCGGCGGCGGCGGCGGCGAACTCGCCGAGCCGCGAGAGCGGCGCGCAGAGAATCTCGCGGCCGACCTCCAACACGTCGCGGCCATCGCCGGGAACCACGCGGCCGACCTCCAATACCTCGCGGCCGTTGCCGGAAATATCGCGGTTCATACCTGAATTATGATCCTTCCGCTTTCGCCGCCGCTAACGGTTCTGCCCGCCGCCGGACTGCTGGGGCCTATCCGGCGCCAAACACAGCTCCCGCGCCGAGGCCGCGATACCCGCGAGCCCCTGCAGCTCCGAGGGGATGATGATCTTTGTCGACTGGCCGTCGGCGACGCGCTCCAACGCCTCAAAGCCCTTGAGCGTCAGCACTTCCTTGGAGGGGTTCGCGGCGTTGATCATTTTGATGCCCTCGGCCGTCGCCTGCTGCACCTCGCGGATTGCCGCCGCCTCGCCTTCGGCCTCGCGGATCGCGGCTTCTTTTGCCGCCTCGGCGCGCAGGATTACGGACTGCTTTTCGGCTTCCGCGTTCAGGATCACAGACTCCTTTTGTCCTTCGGCGACGAGGATCGCGGACCTCTTTTCGCCCTCGGCGCGCAGAATCGACTCACGGCGCTCGCGCTCCGCTTTCATCTGCTTTTCCATCGAGTCCTGAATTTCGCGCGGCGGCAAAATGTTTTTCAGCTCGACGCGGTTGATCTTGATGCCCCACGGATCGGTCGCCTCGTCGAGGATCGCCCGCATCTGCGTGTTTACGGTGTCGCGTGACGTCAGCGTCTGGTCGAGCTCGAGGTCGCCGATGATGTTTCGGAGCGTCGTCGCGGTCAGATTTTCGATTGCCATCATCGGGCGCTCAACCCCATACGCGTAGAGCTTGGGGTCTGAAATCTGGAAAAAAAGGACCGTGTCGATCTGCATCGTCACGTTATCCTTCGTGATCACGGGCTGCGGCGCGAAGTCGACGACTTGCTCCTTTAACAGCACGTCTTTCACGAGCTTTTCGATGAACGGGACCTTCACATGGAACCCGGTCTCCCAGACGGCGCTGAACGAGCCGAGCCGCTCGACGACGATCGCGTGCGCCTGCGGGACGATCTTCAGGTTTGTGACGATGATGATCAAAATCACCAACAACAGGGTCAATATCACATATAATGACATTGCATGGCCTTCCTTCCTTATTCCTTATTTTTTATTTCCATCTACACTTTTTCGCGCACAGACACCTTCACGCCGCTGATCCCGACGACGACGACGCTCAAACCTTCCGCGATTGCGGACACGCCGTCGTCCGGCTTTGCCGACCAAATCTGCCCGAGTACCTTGATCTGCCCCGTACCGGCGACGGGGTCGACCGCCTTGATCACAACACCGGCCTCTCCGATCACGCGGTCGGAGTTTGTCCGGACCTTTCGGCCTGAGAAATGCCGCTTGACGAGCGGGCGCGTCAGAGTCAGGAGCAGCGCGGACGCGACGACGAACACCGCGTACTGGGCGAGCTGCCCCGCGCCGAGCAGGCTCGCAAAAAGGGCCGCGACCGCGCCGCCCGCGAACCAGATGCAAACGAGGGCAAACGTCATACCCTCGAGGACGCAGAAAGCGACGATCAGGATCAGCCAAAACAGTGCCCCGTATAATGGCATTTGCATATTGTGCTCCCTTCTTTTAAAATGTTCATTCGGAAACTCGACCGCCTTGTGAAGATTTTACAATTTAAGTATACACGGGATTCTTGTTTTTCGCAATGGTTGTGGTGTATACTAAAAATATTGATGGTAACAGGTCAGACATGTCAGACATGGGAATCATTCCCCTCCACCGGAGGGGAATGGAGGCGGTCTGACCAGTTACAGCGTATTCTCATCGGGCA
>JAITSR010000192.1 GCA_031287655.1 Clostridiales bacterium | reverse complement strand
CGGAATCGCGGTCTGCGCGTCGGCCGCGGACGCCGTTGACGTCCCATCCGCGGTAAACGCCGCCGTCGTGTCCGCCGTAAACGCCGTCGGCACTTCCGCCGCCGTCGCGGCTTGTGACGCCTCCGATAAGGCCGTCTGCGGCGTCTCCGCAAAGGCCGCCTGTGCGGGCGGGAGCGCCGCGAGGAAAAAAAGACTCAACAGCGCCGCCGCCAAAAACCGCGCCGCCTTTGTGTGCCGCAGCCGGTGCGGGCTGTATTGTATACCGTGTCGAGTGCCGCGCATGTATACCTCCATGTAGTCATTCCCCTCGAAGCGTGAAACGTGCGGCTTCACGCCAAACGCCTTTGCGCCCTTGCTCCTTTTTTACTTTTTCCCCGCGCGCACAGCGATTGCGGAGCCTTGATCCGGGTAGCGCGACGTGTATTGCCCGGAGTAGTCCGTGATCGTGCCAAAGCGCGCGCGATACTTCCTTGTCATATCCAGCCCGTCGAATTTGAGGATTATCGTCGTCGAGTTGATGTACTTGACGAGGATCGGGCTGATCAGCGGGTCCGAGCCGCCCCCGCCGTTCCCGAGGTCCTCAAGTGAAAAATTTGACTCCGTGATTTTTGAAGGGTCAAACGCAATCTCTTTTGAAAAATCGAGCCGGACGAGCCCCTCGCCGACGGTCGCGGCGTCTTTGAGCCCCGGCGCGGTCAGGTCGCGGTTATTTGCGAAGAACTGCATTTCGAGCGTCCTGTCCGGGGAGAGCTTTTTTTCATCCCGGATCGAGCCTGCGACCCGAACCGTGTAGGAGACGTCTTTTGTAAATTTGCGGTCCGTCTGAAAATACAGCCGCACCATGTAGGGCGTCAGAATCGGGTCGTAGGAGACCTTGATCGGCGAGATCGTGTAGTTCCGCCCGTCGAACATGCCGTTGACCGCATAGTTCGAGTTTACGACCGCGGACGCGGCGTCGAGCTTTTGATTAAAATAGAGCTCGGCGGTGGCGGGGTCGTTCGAGACCGCGCCGGTCAGCGCGAGCGTCGAGCGCTGCGTCGATGCGCCTTGCCCGCCGTATTGGAACGGGAAGCTCACGTTTGCGATACTCGCGTTCTGCGCGGCGTTCTGCGCGTATATCACCGTGAGCGTGTAGTTCTGCTGGATCGCGAGCTGCTGCGTGAAGTTCAGGCGCACGATCGCGCCGACGCCCGAACCGGAAGCGCCGGAGGCCGTGCCGGAGCCGCTCGACGGAACGACGGTGACGGCGGAGACGTCAAGTTTTCTGCCGTTCTGATCGACGACGAGATAGTTGTAGGACTGCTTTGCGACCTCCGCGTTCACGGGCTGAGAAAATTCAAGCTCCGCGACGTACTGCGAGGTCGTGAGGATCGTCTTGAGCGAGAAGGCGTCGCCCCGGTCGGTCACGGCGTCGGCGGTAAAGAAGTAGGAATCCTCGGCGCCCTCGTTCAGCTTTGCGGTGTAGCCGCTGATGAGCCGCCCGCTCACGGTCGCCTGATACTGCGCGCCGCGCGAGAATTTGAGGCCGGAAACCGTCAGCCGCACGGCGTTGTTCGTGTTTTCGAGCAGCGCGGCGCTGATCTGGCCCGTCGCGCCGGAGCTCAAAATCGCGCCGTTCTGGCAGATATTATAGTAGGAAGCGGTCAGAGCGGTCTCGGAGATCGGCTGGGAAAAATAGAGGACGACCTGATCAGCCGCGGTCGTGTACGCGTTCACGACGCGAAAGTATTCGACCGAGGGGTCCGCGTTGCCGCCCGCGCCCGCGCCTGTCGGGGATGCCGACGAGCCCGAAGGGGATGCGGTGGGCGACGGAGAAGCGGCGTCGCCGGAACTGGTCGACGCGGAGGACGGGGCGGGCGACGCGCCGGCAGGCGCAGAGCCGCCGCCGCTCCCCGGGAGCGTCTCCCCGCGCTTTAGCGAGGTGAGCCCCGCGGGCTCGTCCTTGCGCGCGGACGGATTGTAGCCGACAAAGTCAAAGCTCAGCATCCCGGCGTTCGTGCCGTCCGCCTCCAGCACGTTGCCGATGTCGATTGTGTAGTCCATATTCGGTTCCTGCTGGCTCGTGCGGATCAGCAGGTCGCGCGCCGTCATATCCTCGACGCGCACGGAGAGCGTGCGGGAGTAGTCGTAGGTCTGGCAGATTTCAATGTCGTCCGCGCGGACCGTGACGTCTTTTGTAAAGACGACCCAGATCAGATCCGCCTCCACATGGTAGATCGCGTAGATGTCCGCAAAATCGTCCACATCGCGGCCGTCGCCGGTCTGCCCGTCAGTCTGCCCGCCGCTAATGGCCGTGTCGGACAGCCCGGAAAGGTCAAACTCCAGCGCGTGCGCCGTGTCATAGGAGATCGCCCCGGACTCGACGAGTTCTTCGATCAGGAGCTTGGGGCTGTCCTTTTTCTCGAGCCCCAGCGCCGCGAACACCTGATCGCAGACGTCCTTGCGGAAGTATTCCCGGTTGTCCTCCTTGCGCGTCGCGTAGGCGGCGTCCTCAAAAAGGCCGATGTCATACGCGAACTCGTATACCGTGTCCCATGTGTAATCCTGCTCGTATGCGTAGCCAAGGATTTTTAGCAGCACATTCGCAAATTCTTTTTCGCTGATGTTGTCGTCCGGATAATACTTCCCGTCCGTTCGGCCCGCGACGATCCCGATGTTTGTGCAGTAAGCGATGTAAGGGGTATACCACATGCCCTTTGGCGCGTCCGGGAAGCGCGATATTGCAAAGTCCGTCTCCGCGCGGTCGACGACGTATTGTTCCTGCCCTAAAAGGCGCGTAAAGAACACGGCGGCGTCCGAGCGCCGGACCTTGATGTCGAGCATCAGGCCGATGTTCGGGTCGCCCTTCAACACGCCCAGCCGATTCAGGATCAACGCCTTTTCATCCTGCGTCAGGTCGGCGTACTGCGCCGAGAGGTCGCCCGCGGGGGGCGGCGGCGTCGCGGGGGCGGGGGCGGATGTGTCGCCGCCGGAGCCGTCCGCCGGAGCGGGAGTGGCGGTCACTTCAACCGCGGGGGCGGCGGATGTTTCAGCCGCGGGGGCGGGCGTTTCAGCCGCGGCGAGCGCGGCCACGGGGGACGCGGAAACCGTCCCCGCCGCGGGCGGCAGCGATAAAACAAATAAAATTATAAGGAAAAAAGAAAACACACGGAGACATTGCTTCGCCGATCGGCTCGTCAGAAATTTTGCAATCATTTGCGCTACCTCTCTTTTAACAGCTTTTCTTTCGTATAGAGTATCATTTTAATAGAAAAACCCGCCCATTGCAAGCCGCGAGCAAATGATTTGCGTGCGCCGCAAAAATGCGATAAGATAGGGGCGGAATCCGGGCGCAGTCCGGGCAGGTCCGCCTGAACGGGCGGCGCGCGGGACCGAGAGGGAATCAGAAGTCTATTTTGATGGGAGGAAATCGAGCATGAGTGTGAAAATCACCGCCGTAAAGGCAATCGCGACAGCGCCGCAGCCGGGCTGCAACTTGGTCGTCGTGAAGATCGACACGAACCAGCCGGGCCTTTTCGGCCTTGGGTGCGCTACGTTTACGCAGCGGTATACCCCGGTCGTGACCGCGATTCAGGACTACATGGAGCAGCTCCTTGTCGGGCGCGACCCGACAAACGTGGAGGACAACTGGAATGTGATGATGAACTCGTCCTACTGGCGCAACGGTCCGATCCTGAACAACGCGATCTCCGGCTGCGACATGGCGATGTGGGACATCCTCGGCAAAGAGCTTGGCGCGCCGGTCTACAAGCTGTGGGGCGGCAAGGTGCGCGAGGCGGTTCCGGTCTATCGTCACGCGGACGGCAAAACGCCCGAGGAAGTCGTTGAAAACGTCAAAAAGTATATGGACGCGGGTTATCAATACATCCGCTGCCAGATGGGCGGCTACGGCGGCAAGACCAATTATCTGCGGACGCCCGACAACTCCCCGGACGGCTCCTACTTTGACGCGCTCTCGTATATGCGGAGCGTGCCGAAAATCTTTGAAGCCGTGCGCAAAGCGCTCGGCGACGAAGTGGAACTCCTGCACGACATCCACGAGCGCCTGACGCCGATCGACGCGATCCGCCTCGCAAAGTCGCTCGAGCCATACCGCCTGTTCTTCCTCGAGGACGCGCTGCCGCCGGAACAGGGCTTCTGGTTTGAAAAGCTGCGCGACGCGGCCGCGGTCCCGATCGCGATGGGCGAGTTATACAACAACCCGCTCGAATATCTGCCGATGATCCAGAACCGCTGGATCGACTTCGTGCGCTGCCACATCAGCCAGATCGGCGGCGCGACGCCCGCGCGCAAGCTCGCGATCATGTGCGAGCCGTTCGGCGTCCGCACGGCGTGGCACGGCCCCGGCGACGTATCCCCGATCGGGCATGTCGCGAACCTGCATCTCGACCTTGTGACGCCGAACTTTGGGATTCAGGAGTGGTGCGGTTTTGAGACGCATCCGGGCATTCAGGACGTATTCTCCGGCCTGCCGTGGATCAAAGACGGACACGCGTATGTCAATGACAAACCCGGCTGGGGCCTTGAAATCGACGAGGAAAAGGCAAAGAAGTACCCCTGCGATTCAAAGCAGCCGCGCTGGCTGCTCGCGCGCCTGCCGGACGGCACCTCCGTCAGGGCTTAGAAATGCAGAGCGGAAAATAAAGTGGTGGGGGAAGCGAGGCGCAAACAATCACTGTTTGCGCCTCGCTTCCCGTTTGTTTGCGCGCGGTGATCGCGCCCCCGCCACGCCCGCCCTATTTGTTGCGACGCGATCCGATGTGCGGCTCAGCGCGCGGCGATCATCTCGATCTCGACTTTCCCGCCGCGCGGCAGGGCCGCGACCTGCACGCAGGAGCGCGCGGGGTACGGCGCTTTCAAAAAAGAGGCGTAAACCTCGTTGACCGCCGCGAAATCCGCAAGGTCCGTCACAAAAATCAACGCTTTGACGACATCGTCAAACGTATAGCCCGCAGCCTCAAGAATGGCCTTGAGGTTTTGCATCGCCTGCTTTGCCTGCGCCGCGGCGTCCGCCCCCGCGAACGCGCCGGACGCGTCAAGCCCGAGCTGGCCGGATGTATACAGCGTCCCCCCGTTCTCGATCGCGGCGGAATACGGACCGAGCTTTGCCGCACCGGTATCGATCTCTTTTTTCATCGTTATGACCATTCCTTTCTGCGAAAGGCACAAAACGTCATGAAACTTATGCTGTGCCTTTCACCTATACCCCCATGCCGAAATGGTCATGGGGGAGTGATGAGGGGCATCAATTCCCCAGTGGGGAATTGATGTGTCCCGCAAGGTTTCTGAATCGTCCCCTTCATCTTCTTTGAAGGAAGGGGGACTCGGGGGGAACCATAAGGTTCCCCTCGAAAGTTTGAAAGTCACGCCCAGCGCCGATGACTTTCAAGCTTCTGCTTCCTCCATTTTCATATCATTTTATATAAGAACTTCTGAAAATGCCGACGCAATCGCATATGATTTGCTTTTGTTGTTTGCGCAGCAACTTTCAGTATATCGATAGCAAATGCAAGCTCGTATTTTTCACTATAATTGCAAAACCCTTTTGAAAACCCACCTGTTCCGGAAAAAAGGTCTGCGAAATATAATTTCTCCATTTCAACCATCACCAGTATTACCGAAGCATTGAATGTCTCTTTATATAATATCATAGACAACAATAAAATCAATAGAAAAGTTGCCCTCAATAAAAACAAGCCAAAAGGGCATCTTCCAAAAGTTGGGCATTACATAACATTTAGACATATTCTATCCGGCTGACGCTCGGCCGCTTTGTCGCGGGTCTGAGGCGCGAGACGGCGTAGAAAATAACGATTCAAAACATTTTATCTATACGACGAGCCTCATGCGAAGATACAGCTTGTCGCGGTCGTCCTGACAGATTCCAAGATAGCGGCGCGTTACCTCAAACGAGGTGTGATTGTAGATGTCCATCAAAAGCACCGCCGACGCGCCGCTTTTCCACGCGTGGTAGCCAAAGGTCTTGCGCAGCGAATGGCAAGAAATGTGCCCTTCGACGCGCACGGCTTTCGCCGCGGCCCGAATGATGCGGTACGCCTGTACCCGGCAAATCGGCGCCGCGGTTTTTCTGTTGTTCGGAAATAAAAAATCCCCCTCTTTTTTGGGGGTCTGCGCAAAATACCGCCGCAGCGCCGCGGCCGCGTTTGCGTTGATCGCGATGGATTTTGTTTTCCCCGTTTTCCCTTCCGTCACATAGACGCGCAGCCGGACCCGGGCGCGCTCAAAATCATACACATCACGCCATTTCAGGCGGAGCAGGTCGCTGATTCGCAGCGCCGTATAGGAACCCAATACCACCAGCACAAAATTGCGCAACTGCCCCTTATTAAGGTAATAATCCGCGAGCCTCTGCAAATCCGCGACGTTTCGGATCGGATCGGACGTTGCCATAGATGAATCCCCTTCCCATGATTTAGCGTATCGAAAATACAACCTGAATCAAACAACGAAACAACTATATCATCTAAATCGGCGAAGGGGGATTATGTAACAGTTTCATTCTTTTGTTGCATTATATCAAACGCCCGCCGCTCTTGTCAAAATAAATTTTGCTGATGTAACTGATCCGTAATCCTGCTGCCGTCTGCGGACGCGAACAGAGCGCCAGCGCATTATTTTAATAATATGCAACAAAAGAATGAAATGGTTACATGGAGTCAAAATCAATCACGAAAGGAAAACATCCAATGAAAAGGCATCTCAGTCTGCTCCTTGCGCTCGCTCTGCTCCTGACCTGCGCCGCGGCGGCGCTCGCCGACCCGCCTTCCGGCGATGTAATACTCGGCGCACAAGCGCCCGGCGAAGGGGCGCCCGGCGACGGCGCGATGATCCCGGCGGACGCCGCCGCCCTTGCGTTGGAAACACTTGAATCTCCCGGCGACGGTGACGGCCACGATATGAATTTTCTCGCCGCGATCGGCGCGCCGGACCCGAACGCGATCAAAATCTACGACGCGCTCGGCCTGTCCGCGATCCGCGACAACCTCTCCGGCTCCTATATCCTGATGAATGACATCGACCTTTCTACCTTTATTTACGGCGATTGGATTCCCATCAGCACCTTCAAGGGCGTTTTCGACGGACAGGGGCATGTCATCCGCGGCCTGCGGATCAGTGGCTCTGTGTACCAATACAATGGTCTGTTTGGATTTGCCGACGGGGCGACGATTCGGAACGTCGGCTTGGAGGGCGTGAATATTGCTGTTTCTTACAATAACAGCGCGTATGCCGGTGGAATCTGCGGAAGTAAAACGGGCGGCACACTCAGCAACTGCTACAGCGCGGGCAGTATCTCCGCATCAAGTTACTATGCTCCCTACGCAGGAGGAATCTGCGGTACAAATTCCGGGGAATTGAGCAGCTGCTATAACGCAGGGAGCGTTTCCGCTTCCAATGTTGGTGGGACTTATGACGCCTATTCGGGGGGAATCAGCGGCTCTAACTCCGGCACGGTCGCCAACTGCTATAACACTGGGCTGATATCCGCCGTTCTTTCCTCTACTGGTACCTACAACAGGCTTTATTCGGGGGGAATCAGCGGCTCAAACTCCGGCACGATCCGCTTTTGCTACGACGCGGGGGATATTTCCGTCACCGGAAATGGCGGTTATTCGTCTGCGGGTTCGTATGCGGGAGGGATTACCGGCTCCAGTAGCGGAAACATCAACCACTGCTATACGCTGTCGACCCGTATCTATGCCGAAAACACATCCAGACCCGAAAATGCTTACAGCGCCAGAATCTGCGCCACCGGGAACGTCGTCAGAGCCTACAACCTCGCCCTCGCCACAATTGCCGGGAACGCGACGGACGACACAGGCGCCGGTTCCGGCGGAGGACTCACGACACCCGAACAGGCGCGGCAGCAGTCGACTTATGAGACACTCGGCTGGGATTTTAACAGAATGTGGGAAATGGTCCCCGGATATGACTATCCTCAACTGCGCGCCTCAGAATCTCTGGTAACGGGAATCTCGGTAAACCCTTCCTCCTTGGAGAGCGCAGGCGGCAATGTAGACGTAAACATCACAGGCGAGAACCTCACGGGGCAGCGCCTGACCGTGCTGCTGAACGGCGCGGAAGCGGGTCCCGCGACAGTGACGGGGGCTTCGGACGCGACCGCGACCGTCGCAATCCCCGCCAACAGCGCGTTGATTTCCACGACATATGTCTTGACGGCCGCGCTCAACGGCGAAGCTTTCAGCGCCATATCAGCGAATGTGACGGTCGCGGGAACAGTCGCGCCCTCTCCCAGCCCTTCGCCAAGCCCCAGTCCGTCTCCTTCGCCGAGTCCCAGTCCGTCCTCCTCACCAAGTGTCAGCCCTTCTCCTTCACCAAGCGCAAGCCCGCCTGCTTCACCAAGTCCCAGTCCGTCTCCTTCGCAACCGGTTAGCCCGTCCCCCTCACCAAGCGTCAGTCCTTCCGCTTCACCGCCGGTTAGCCCGTCTCCTTCGCCGACCGCGCCGACAAACAGCGGCGGCGGCGGTGGCGGT